>JALYQB010000538.1 GCA_030856045.1 Actinomycetota bacterium | reverse complement strand
GCACCCCGGGCGGGGAGCCGCTGACCGGGCACACCGACCGGGTGTTGGCGGTGTGCCCGGTCGGTGTGCCCGGGCCCGGTGGGCGGACCCTGCTGGCCACCGGCGACGGGGATGCGACGGTGCGGCTGTGGGACCCGGCCACCGGCACCCCGGTCGGGGCGCCGCTGACCGGGCACGCTGGCTGGGTGGTGGCGGTGTGCCCAGTGCCCGGGCACGATGGGCGGGCCCTGCTGGCCATCGGCGGCGACGATCCGATGGTGCGGCTGTGGGATCCGGCCACCGGCACCCCCATCAGGGTCCTCCAGGTCGGAATAAGGGTTAATGTGCTCTGCGCATTGCCCGACGGTTCGCTGGCCATCGGGACATCCGAAGGGGTCGCAGTCCTGGTTGTGCGGCTGGCTGCTGAGGACGTGATCCCGCATATTGAGTCGTGACTCCGCGGTCAGCCACGGGTCACCTCAGCCGGTCGGCTGCCGCGTCGAGGTCGACGCGGGGTGTCCCGTCGCGGATCTCCCCGGCGAGGAGCCGGCGGGCGAGCTGGTACCCGATCGCGGACTGCACCAGCCGCCGCAGCGGCCGCGCCCCCTACTGCGGATCGAACCCGGACAGCGCGAGCCACGCCCGCGCTGCGGCGGTGACGTCGAGCTCCAGGCGCCGCGCCGCGAGCCGCCGGGGCGCGGTTCCGCCCCGTCGTGTGCTTCGGCCTGCACACCGATACCGGAGGCGAGTTGATCCTGCAGTTCGGAACCTCCGCGAGATGCTTCCGGAGACCACGGACGACTGCGAGGATCCATGGGAACGGGCCGAGCGGCGGCACCCGTGACGGTCCCGTTGGCTGATACCTCGTTGTTCATCGCCATCGCGCAGGGGCGTCCCCTGCGTGCCGCGCCGCCGGAGCGGGCCCTCGTGTCCACCATCACCGTCGGTGAGCTGCGGTTTGCAGTGCTCGCCGCACCAGATACCACCATTGCCGCGATGCGGCTGCGCACTCTGGAGAAGGCGCTCGAGGCCGAGCCGATGCCGGTGGCCGAGGCGTGGGCCGCGCTCCGCGCAGGGCTGTGGGAGCGGCAGCGCCGGATGCCGATCAACGACTCGTGGATCGCCGCTACCGCGATCGCGCACGGGATCCCAGTGGCCACCCAGGACGACGACTACGACGACGTGCCCGGCCTCGAAGTGATGAAGCTGTAGCGTCAGCGGATCCACCTGCGGCGTAAGGCACGACCGTCGGCTCGGGGTACCGGGGGCCGGGACGCGAGGTCATTCGGTCCATCCGCCAGTCGGCTGCGGTCCACCGTGTGACGCGAGCCCGAATGCCGCTCCCGGCCCGCGCCGTACCCCCCTCGCGACTGCGGAAGCTCGACGAGAGCACGCAACGGATGGCGTTGCGCAAGCTCCTGATCCTCGACGCGGCGGACGCACTGGCCGGCCTGCGGGTGCCGCCGGGAAACCGACTCGAGAAACTCCGGGGCGATCGTGCCGACGAGTACAGCAGAAGGCTTGGGCCGACGAAGTCGGTAAGATCGAGTCAGGTGCCGCGTCGAGGTGTCCCCGCTCAAGCTTCAGGCATGCGGTGCGACGGTCCAGATCGCAGTCAGGGTCGGCGGGGTGGGCTGCCACAGCTTCCGCGCCTTCGCCAGCGCGGTGTCCGCGGCCTCCGGATAGCCGAGACGGTCGGGGATCTTCCGTTCGGTGCTCCGGCATCCGCCACTGCACGTCGACCGCGTCGAGCACGCCGCCTGCGCGCGAGCCGACTCTCGACGTCGGGCGTCGTCCACCATCGCGGAACCTGCTCCGGTCAGCACCGTACGCATCACTCGCCGCTGGCCTGCGCATCCAGCAGCGGTTCGATGTCCTCCAGTGAGCCGGGTCGGCCGAACAGCGCGCCCACCGCCCAGTTGGCGCCCACCCGTCGCCAGCGAGCGGCCTGTTCCTCGGTGTCCACCGGGAAGGCGACGACATCGATGCCGGTGTCACGCACGGTGTGGACGAACGTGTGCACCGCCCGCGAGAGCAGTCCGGCAGGATCGTCGGTCACATGCGCGGCGACCGGCCGCGCGACTCGCACCCCGTGCACCGGTAGCTCGGCCACGCAGCGCAGCCCGCCGATGCCGCCACCGAAATCGTGCAGCCCAGCCCGCAGACCCAGCTCTGCCAGTACCCGTAGGTTGTCCTCGGCCTGCTCGCCACCCTCGCCGGCAGGCACGCCGGTGACCGTGAACAGCGCGTCGGACGGCACCCACAGCTCCAGCTCGGAAGCCGGCAGCCGAGTCTCCTCCAGCGCCTGTTTGACCTTCGCCACCAGATCGGGGTCTTGCGCCTGGAACGGTGTGAGGGTGACCAGCACCGGCAGCCCGACACCTGTCCGCTGCCGCCACGACCACACCTCGGCCGCCGCGGTGCGCAGCAACCATTGCCCGACTGCGTGCACCGCTCCGGTCTGCTCCGCGACCTGCATGCATCGCTCGTGGGGGAGCACGCCGAGCTCGGGATGCTGCCAGCTCAGCGACACCCCGACGCCCACTATCCGGCCGCCCTCCAGCGTGACCACCGGCTCGTACCCCACTCCCAACTCGCCGGTTTCCAGGGCGCCGGGCATCGCGGAAGCCAGCCGGAGTTCCGCACGGTTGACGGCATCGATGTCCGCGTCGAACATCGTCCATTGCCGCTTGCCCTTGCCCTGCAATCGGTGCAGCGTCGCGGCCGCGGCGCCCAGCAGCTCGGCGGACTCCGTCCTGCCGGCTTGCCGCTGCACCACGCCGATGCTCGCGGTGACGGCGACGCCGATCCCGTCGAGGTAGAACGGCTCGGCGAGCTCGATGTTGATGGTCTCGGCCAACCGGCCGACGTCCGGTGTCGAAATCCCGGCCTCGATAACGATGGCGAACTCATCACAGCCGAGCCGGGCGACCATGGCCGGCTTGTCGGCGACAACTGACTTCAGCCGCCTTGCCACCTCCTCCAGCAGCCGATCACCGCAGTGTTGCCCCAGCCCATCGTTGATCGCTGAGAACCCGTCGAGATCGAGGTGCAGCAGGGTGATGACGGCCGACGACTCGAGCAGTTCGAGGACCTCCTCGAGATGGGAGATGAAGTACTGCCGGTTCGGCAAACCGGTCCGCACGTCATGCAGCGCCTGGTGGTTCAACCGCTCCGTGAGATGGTGCTGATCGGTGAAGTCCTCGACCATCGTGGCGAGATACTCGGCAGCCCCGTCGGCGTCGAGCAGCGCCGAGACGGCCAGGTAGGTCCACGCCGGCTCGCCGTCCACGCGCCGCAGCCGGAACGGCACCCGGAACTTCGCGTCGTCGCCGCTGCGCAGACGGTGGTAGCGCTCCTCCATCTCGGGCAGGTCATCCGGTGCGAACAGCTCGCTCAGCTCGCGTCCGAACAACTCGCCCGTGGCGTAGCCGAGGATCTCGTCCAGCGACGGATTCGTCCGCACGATCCGGCCGCCCGGCTCGCTGATCACGATTCCCACCGCGGAGGAGTTGAACACCTCGTCGAACCGGGCCTCGCTGGCCCTCCGGTTGCGCTCGCTGTCCTGCCACGACTTGATCAGTGCGCGTTTGACGTCTTCCTGCTGGTCGAAGATGTGGTTGCGGAGCGCGGCGGTGTATCCGGCGACCAGGGCGCCGAGCAGGTCGACGATCCGATCGGCGGCCGCGATGCTCTCCGCAGGGGTGAGCAGCCGCCTGGCGAGCAGCTCGATCGTGCGGGACAGGCTCTGCGGACCAGTGAATTGCGCGGCCACCAACCGGGCGCCGACGTCGGAGGCGGCCCGGGTGTCGACCGAGGGGCCGGACAGCGCCGCGACCAGGCGCTGCACGAGATCATGGAGGTAAGAGTGGATCTCCGCCGTCGACATCGGCACGTAGGCGGTGGTGCCGATGACCCTGGCCCACTCCTGCGCGAGGGCATCAGAGGACCCGACGGCACTGACGGTGTCATCGGCTCCGGGGTGCCGGTCGTGCCCGGTCACGGCTTGCGGCCGACCCCGGCGTAGATCTCCGAGTGATCGGCGTCCAGCCCGAGCTCCACGGGCGAGTCCGGACGCCACAGCGCGGTGCTCACCAACCCCGGCTCGACCAGGTCGAACCCGGCGAACAGCGCGGTGATCTCCTCCCGGCTGCGCGGGCAGAGCTGCTCGGAACTGCGCTTCGACACCCCGACGGCTGCGGCCATCTCCTCGGGGCGGGTGTCAGCGGTGAAGTGGGACATCGCCAGATAACTGCCCGCGGCCAGCCGGTCCCGGTAGGCTGCGACGATGTCTCCTGGACGTTGCTCGTCCGGCACGAAATGGAGCACGCCGATCATCAACAGTCCGATCGGCTCGTCGAAGTTCAGCACTCGCCGGGTCTCGGCCGCCTCCAGTATGGTGTCCGGCACGCACATATCAGCCTGGACCATGGTGGCGCGCTCGTTACCCTCCAGGAGCAACTCACTGTGGGCCGCGGCGACCGCGTCCCAGTCCACGTACACCACCCTGGCCTGCTCATCGGCGTGCTGCGCGATCTCGTGCACGTTGCCCACCGTGGGAATGCCCGAGCCCAGGTCGAGGAACTGCCGCACACCTGAGGACACCATTGACAGTACCGCCCGGCGCAGGAACGACCGGTTGAGCCGAGCCACGTGGTCTGCCCCCGGTAGTGCGGCCATGAGCTGCTCGCCCACCGCCCGGTCGAGTGCGAAGTTGTGGCCACCGCCGAGCAGATAGTCATAGATCCGCGCCCCACTCGGCTGGTCGGCGTCGAGCCCAGCCGGCACCCAGCTCGGTCCGCTCATGGTCCCTCCCCTTCGCACCGTGGTCGGTGTCGCTGATCCTACGATCATTGGAGACGCAAAACCGGTTCCGTCGGTTACCCCAATTGACTGAGAAACCATTCAACATGGCTGGTCTGAGCGGGTCTGAGCACTGTCGGTCGACAGCGGACGACACGCTCGATCGACACGCGCAGCTCCCGCACGTGGCCCCTGGCTACGGTGTCGTTCGCTCCCGGATGTCGCCGTGCCGGTCACGGCTTGCGGCCGACTCCGGCGTAGTAGACCTCCGACAGCTCGGCGCCGGCCCCGAGTTCCTCGGGCGAGTCCGGACGCCACCGCGCGGGGCTCACCAACCCCGGCTCGACCAGGTCGAATCCGGCGAACAGCGCGGTGATTTCCTCCCGGGTGCGCGGGTAGATCTGCTCGGACCCGTGCTTGAACACCTCGACGATCCGGGCCACCTCCTCGGGGCGGAAGTCGGCGGTACCGTGGGACAGCGCCAGGTAACTCCCCGTGGGCAGTCGGTCCCGGTAGGCAGCCACGATGTCTCCCGGGCGCTGCTCGTCCGACACGATATGCAACACGCTGAGCATCAGCAGCCCGATCGGCTCGTCGAAGTCCAGCAGTCGCCGGGTCTCGGCCGCTTCCAGGATGGTGTCCGGTTCGCGCAGGTCGGCCTGGATCAGGGTGGCGCGCTCGTTGCCCTCCAGCAGCAGGTGGCTGTGGGCGGCGGCGATCGCCTCCCGATCCACGTACACCACCCTGGCCTGCTCGTCGACCTGCTGCGCGACCTCGTGCACGTTACCCACGGTGGGGATGCCGGAACCCAGGTCGAGGAACTGCCGCACGCCCGCGGACATCAGCGACAGCACCACCCGGCGCAGGAACGCCCGGTTGAGCCGGGCCTCGTCCTGTACCTTCGGCAGCACCGCTATGAGCTGTTCGCCTAGCGCTCGGTCGGCGGCGAAGTTGTGGCCGCCGCCGAGCAGGTAGTCATAGATCCGCGCCGTACTCGGCTGGTCGACGTCGAGCCCAGCCGGCACCCAACTCTGTTCGGTCATGGTCCATCTCCCTTCGCGCCGTGGTCGGTGTCGCTGACCCTACCGATCATCGAAGGCACAGGACCGGCTCAGTACCGTTTGTCTCTCAGTGAGCGAGCGACTACTGAACGTGGCGCGCCGAAGCTGTCCCCGGCCGTGTCGATGAGGCGTGGACGAACAGACAAAGGGATCGGTTACTGTCGGAGATCGAGTTCGTCAGCTACGACGAACGGTTGGCCACCGTGGCTCGTGCGGCGGGGATGATCGTGGTGACGCCGCACGACCCTCCGCCTGCGGGCTAGCCGCTGATCTGCCCCATCCGCGGATCCTCGCAGCCGGCTGCCGGTCGCGTACGCCGCGCGACCTCACGATCGCCACCGGTACGTGGCCCGTCTCGATCCGGGAGAGCAGCGCGGGCTCAGCCACCGACGGCTGCCAAGAAGTCGAAGCCGTCCTCGCCGACGGACCTGGTCAGGGTGCGCAGCACCGCGTTCGGGTTGTCATGCGGGCCGGAGATGTAGAAGGGGACGCCGTCACGCCCGAAGGTGATCGCGCTGGTGTCCTGCCACGGCCCTCCGAGGTGGCCGGCCGCGGGATCGAAGTCACGGTGGGGTTCGAAGCCGAGCTGCCGGGCGTGGTCGACCGCGCCCCAGACCAGATGGCGGGCCATCTCCAGCGGCGCCGCCAGCGGTTCCCCGGCTCCCTCGAACGCGGCGAAGAACCCGCGGCGGAAGGCGGGCAGGTCGCGGTCGTTCATGGTCTCGGGTCCCAGCGCGTTCTTCACGCCGAGGCAGTACGTGTCGACGAGGTAGCCGCAGACCGACACCCGCTGCGGCCGTGCTCGCCGCGCGACGATGACGCCGGTGAGCCCCTCCGCGCCGTGCTGCGGCGGATCGGGCTCCCGCCAGTCCTCGTGGCAGGCCACAGTGAGCCCGGTGCTCCAGCCGGGACTCACCCAGCAGCCGACGACCGGGTCCGGATCGGCCGCCGCGGCGTCCCTGGCGACGG
>JALYQB010000535.1 GCA_030856045.1 Actinomycetota bacterium | reverse complement strand
CAGCGGTGGCGGCCTCGGCCAGCGGCGCCACCGACGCGGCGAGCCCGCGCGGGCCGAGGACCAGCAGCACCGCCACGGCGACCAGCGCGTACAGCGCGACGACGATACCCAGCGCCAGCGGGATGGCCCGCGGGATGGTGCGGCCCGGGTCGCGGACCTCCTCGCCCAGCGTGGCGATGCGGGCGTACCCGGCGAAGGCGAAGAACAGCAACCCCGCCGCCTGCAGGGTCCCGTAGCCGCTGCCGAGGCCCGGGTCGACGAGGTTGCCCGCCTCGGCTCGCCCGGATCCCAGGGCGCCGGCGACCACCCCACCCAACGCCAGCAGCGTCAGCGCGAGCAGAACCCGCGCGAGCCCCGCAGTCCTCGTGACCCCGACGTAGTTCACCGCGACGAGGCAGCCGGCGGCGGCGACCGCGGCCGGCCGTTCGTAGCCGGGAGCGGCGTACGTCGCGAAGGTCAACGCCATCGCCGCGCACGAGGCCGTCTTGCCGATCACGAACCCCCACCCGGCGAGGTATCCCCACACCGGACCCAATCGGCGACGCCCGTAGACGTAGGTGCCGCCGGACTCGGGATAGCGGGCGGCCAGCGCGGCCGAACTCATCGCGTTGCAGTACGCCACCGCAGCCGCGACGCCCAGCCCGACGAGAAGTCCCGCGCCCGCCGCCTGCGCCGCGGGGGCGAACGCCGCGAAGATTCCCGCGCCGATCATCGACCCCATGCCGAGTACCACCGCGTCGGCGGTCCCCAGCCGCCGCACCAGCGGGTTCGGATCGGGCGGCCGCCGCTCCTCGGGGGTCATCGCCGCGAACGTATCGCTCGGCTCCGACGCGCTCCCGGCGGTATCGTCGCGTCGATGATCGGACTGCCGGGTTCCGCCAGGCCTGCCTGGGAGCTGCTGCCGTGACCGGCGCCTACGAGATCTCCCCGTGGGAGCTGCGGTGGCGCGGCCTGGACCTCGACGCCCTGCGCCGTACCGAGTCGACCTTCGCGCTGTCCAACGGCCACATCGGGCTCCGCGGCACACTTGAGGAAGGCGAGCCCCGCGGGCTGCCCGGCACCTACCTCAACGGCTTCTACGAGCTGCGGCCACTCCCCTACGCCGAGGCAGGGTATGGCTATCCGGAGTCCGGCGAGACCGTCGTCAACGTCACCGACGGGAAGATCGTCCGGCTGCTGGTCGGTGACGAGCCGTTCGACGTCCGGTACGGCACCACGACCGCCCACGACCGCGTGCTCGACTTCCGCTCCGGCACGCTGCGGCGACGCACGGAGTGGACGTCGCCCACCGGGCGGCGGGTGAGGATCACGACCGAACGACTGGTGTCCTTCACTCAGCGCGCGGTCGCCGCCGTCCACTACGCGGTGGAGCCTGTCGACGGGGACGTGCAGCTGGTCGTGCAGTCCGATCTGCTGGCGAACGAGCCCATCGAGCAGCACGCCGACGACCCGCGGGTGGCCGCCGCGCTCGAGGCTCCGCTGCAGTCCCGTTACGCGGCCTGCGTCGAGCACCGCGCCGTGCTCGTCCACACCACGAGGCGTTCCGGGCTGACGGTGGCCGCGGCGATGGACCACGAGCTCGACGCGCCGGACGGGCTGCGCACCGGCATCGCCGCGGAGGGCGATCTCGCGCGGCTCACCGCGGCGGTCGACGTGCCGGCAGGCGGCTGCCTGCGGCTGACCAAGTTCCTCGGCTACGGCTGGTCGAGCCAGCGGTCGGTCCCCGCGCTGCGGGCGCAGGTCGACGCGGCGCTGGCCGGTGCGCGGCAGACCGGCTGGGACGGGCTGCTGGCCGAGCAACGGTCCTATCTGGACGAGTTCTGGGACGCCGCCGACGTCGAGCTCGACGGGGACCCCGAGGTGCAGCAGGCGGTCCGCTTCGCGCTGTTCCACATCCTGCAGGCAGGAGCCCGCGGCGAGAGCCGGGCGATCTCCGCGAAGGGCCTGACCGGACCCGGCTACGACGGCCACGCGTTCTGGGACACCGAGACGTTCGTCCTGCCCGTGCTCACCTACACGTTGCCCGATTCGGCGCGGGACGCGCTGCGCTGGCGGCATTCCACACTGGACAAGGCACGCGCGCGAGCCCGGGTGCTCGGTCGGCAGGGTGCGGCGTTCCCGTGGCGCTCGATCAGCGGAGCCGAGTGCTCGGCGTACTGGCCTGCCGGTACGGCGGGATTCCACATCGGAGCGGACATCGCCGATGCCGTCGCCCGCTACCTCGCCGCGACCGGGGACACGGACTTCGAGCGGGAGTACGGCGTCGAGCTGCTGGTGGAGACCGCACGGCTGTGGCAGTCGCTCGGCCACCACGATCGGGCGGGCGACTTCCGCATCGACGGTGTCACCGGCCCCGACGAGTACACCGCCGTTGTGGAGAACAACGTCTACACCAACCTCATGGCGCAGCGGAACCTGCGCGAGGCCGCCGCCGCCTGTGACCGGGTGCCCGACGTCGCCGCCTCGCTCGGCGTCGACATCGGCGAGGTCGCCCGCTGGCGCCGCGCCGCGGACGCCATGCTCGTGCCCTACGAGGACGACCTCGGGGTCCACCCCCAGTGCTCCGGGTTCACCGACTTCGCCGAGTGGGACTTCGCGGCCACCGCACCCGAGGACTACCCGCTGCTGCTGCACCGCCCGTACTACGACCTGTACCGCAAGCAGGTGGTGAAGCAGGCCGACGTGGTGCTCGCGATGCACCTGCGCGGCGATGCGTTCACGCCCGCGCAGAAGGCCCGCAACGTCGCCTATTACGAGGCCCGCACGGTCCGGGATTCCTCGCTGTCAGCGTGCTCGCAGGCCGTGCTCACCGCCGAGGTCGGCGCACTGGACCTCGCCTACGACTACCTCGCCGAGAGTGCGCTGACCGACCTGCACGACGTACACCACAACGTGGCGGGCGGGCTGCACATCGCCTCGCTGGCCGGTGCGTGGATCGCGGTGGTCGCCGGCCTCGGCGGGATGCGGGACCATGGCGGCCACCTCACGTTCGCGCCCCGGTTACCGCCGTCGCTGTCGAGGATCGCGTTCCGGATGTGCTTGCGCGGCAGCCGGCTCGGCGTCGAGGTGCTGCCGGACCGCGCGACCTACCGCGTCCTGCAGGGCGCTCCGCTGACCCTCACCCACCACGGCGAGCGCCTCACCGTCACCGCCGACTCCGCCGTCGTCCGGCCGGTGCCTGCGGCGCCCGAACCACCGCGGATCGTCCACCCGCTGGGCCGCGCACCGACGCCTCGCCGCTCCCCCACCGGGGACGTATGAGTATTCCGCACAGCGGCGGGAGCCGCCCCGCAGGCGATGGCTCGTCCTCGCCGCCGCCGTCCTGGGGGACACCACGGCACCGACCCGGTGACACGGGCGGACGCTGCCCGTTATACGCGCACACTGTGGTCACCTCGATGATGAAGGGGCGCCCAATCATGTCCGGTCTGGTCCCCCCTGTCAGCGACGAGCGCGACGGCCTGCTCGCCTTCCTCGCCGCGCAGCGCCACGCCCTCCGTGCCGCCCTGCTACGGCCTCACCGACGAGCAGCTCCCCTCTCTGCCTGACACCGTCGGCGTCCGAGCTCGCCGGTCGCCGCGCTGGACGGATGGCCCGCCACGGACTGGCTCCAGCCGTGGCAGCCGCGCGAGACCACTGCCGCGCGAGACCAACAGCCTGACCACCGGCACAACGGCCCCCGAGGAGGGTTTTCACTCCTCCATTCGGGGTCGATGCGGCGCCTGCTACTTGTGTTCACTTCTGTGGTTGTCGATGGTGTGATCAACGCAACCGAGATTTCACATGGGTGGAGGGCGAATGGCGGCGCAAGCACGGCATTTGTTGACGACCGGCACGGTAGCCATAGCGCTGGGCGTGGGCGCGTCGATCGGTGCGGGGTCGGCGGCCGCCGCAGACCCGAGCGTCACCGGCGGCTGCTCGACGTCGTTGCCCGGGTTCGGCGGGCAGCCGGTCTCACTGGACACCGGCTCGGTCCTCGGTGGGCTGCCGCTACACGGCCCGGTGCAGCAGACTGTGGGCGGCCTGTGCGGTGTCACCGCGGGGACCGTGGACACCGTCGGGGCCGTCACGGAGCCGGTGCAGCGCGTCACCGCACCGGTGACCGAGACCGTCGGCGCCGCCGTACTGCCCGCTCCCGCCGCCCCGTCGGCAGCCCCAGGGGAAGCGGCGCCGGCCGAGCAGGCTGCGCGGTCCGCCGAACCGCAGTCCGCCGGACCGGAGCCTGTCGCCGCGGCTGCGCTCCCTCCGGCCGCGGTCCACGGGCCGTTCCTCTCGGCCATGTCACCGGTCTTCGCCCCGAGTGCCACCAGCTCGCTGTTCCGGAGCGCGATGGCGTCGTGGTCCTCCACGATGTTCGGCACCGTACCGACCGGCGACCTGTTCGGGTACAGTCCCGACTTCGGCATCCTCGGCGCCTCCGGGACGGCACCGACCGCGGCAGGCGATGTCGCCGCGGCGGGGCGCGCCACCGCGTTGCCGACGACACCAGGGCGTGCACCGGTCACCGAACTCCTCGCCACGCTCGCAATGACCGGAGTGCTGGTCGCGCTCGTGCGGAGCTGGGCGGGTCGCGGGCGGCTCCGCCGTTCGTAACGCGCCTGATCGGGAGCGTGTGCAGTCAGCCGGGTAGGGGTCGTCAGGTCGGCTCCTCCAGGCGGAAGCCCACCTTCAGCGTGACCTGGAAGTGCTCGACCCGGCCGTCCTCGAGGTGCCCGCGAATCTGGGTGGTCTCGAACCAGTCGAGGTTGCGCAAGGTCTTCGCCGAACGCTCAATCGCCCTGCGAATGGCGTCGTCGACGCTCTCGGTCGAGGTCCCCACAACCTCGGTGACGTGGTACACGTGATCACTCACGGCTGCCCTCCCTGGTCGACGGTCGCGATCACGCGACGGTAACCCGACGCAGCGTGCGCCGCCCGGTGTCCGCCGCCGAGCGCTCAGCAGCGATTGACTGAGACAACGGTGGACAGCCCCGCCAGCAGGTGGGCGAAGTCCTCGGTCTCATCGGGGGTGAGCGACACGGTGCAGCTCAGCGAACTGAGGACGACGCCCTCGTGGACGTCGGCGCTGAAGTCGCGCACCGGGTAACCGGACTGACGCAGCACAGTGGCAACGCGGCAGACACCGTCGATGCCGTCTGTCGTCACGATCTCGTGACGACAGTGCACGCGCAGGGCGATGTCCGAGGGGGGACGGGTCATCAGGTCCATCAGAGGCTCCACGGGAGTTTCACAGCGAAACGGAAGCCGAGCCAGGCCTCGGATCAGGAACGGCCGAGAAGATCGATCGGAGACGCTGCGCGTCGGCCTCCTGGCTCAACCGACGCGCGGGACTACCGTCTCCACGCTGATTTCCACGCTGCGCACGACGAAGAGTGTAGCAACACCGGTAGCGCACTGCTACCGCCGGGGGTCCCCGCGTGCCATCAGGAGCCCGTCCCCTACCGGCTACATCTTTCCGGCTGCGGCCTTGATCGCCTCCCGGATACGGAAGTAAGTCCCGCATCGGCAGATGTTCTGGATCTCGTCGATGTCCTCGTCGGTGGGGTTGTTGTCCGTCCGCTTGAGCAGCGCTGCCGCGGTCATGAGCTGACCGGGCTGGCAGTAACCGCATTGCGCGACGTCACGGGCGATCCATTCCTCCTGCAGCGGGTGCAGGGTGTCACCGTCGGCGAGGCCCTCGATCGTGGTGACCTCCTCGCCGCCGACGTCGGACATCGGAGTGATGCAGGCCTGGATCTCCTCGCCGTTGAGGTGGCTCGTGCAGGCACGACACACCCCGACGCCGCAGCCGTATTTCGGACCGGTCACCCCCATCTTGTCCCGCAGGACGTAGAGGAGCCCCAGGTCCGCAGGCGCATTCACGCTCACGGGGGACCCGTTGAGCACGAAGTTGTACTCGGGCATTGCGCTGACTCCTCAGTGATTGATGGGAAGGCGGCGGACCTTGCTACCCGTGGCGCGGGCGTACGCATTCGAAACCGCGGCCGACGAGGCGGTGACCGCGTGCTCCCCGATCCCGCCGATCGGGTGGCCGTCGTCGGGGAACACAAAGGTCTCGACGTTGCTCGGGTACGTCTTCTGCAGGGTGTACTTGAAATCGGAGTAGGACTTCTCGCGCACCGCACCGTTGTCGATGTGCAGGCTGGCCCGCAGCGCCTGGGAGATCCCGTCGGCGAGTCCACCGATCATCTGCGCCTCGATGCCCAGCGGGTTGATCGGGAAGCCCGTCTGGGTGGCACCGTAGGCGCTGGTGACCACCGGCTCGTCCCCATTGGTGTCGATCTCGACCAGCCACGCGTTGTGGGACTTGTACTCGAAGTAGTACCCGAAGCCCTGCGCGGTGCCGGGAGCCATCTCGCGGCCCCAGTCGCCCATCTCGGCGACCTTGTCGATAACCCGGCGACCGCGCTCATCCTTGACGATCTCGCGGCGGTAGTCGACCGGGTCCTTGCCCAGCGCGGCCGCCACCTCATCGATCATGATCTCGTGAGCCCCCCCCGCCATCGGCGAGTACACCTGGCGCAGCGCCGCGGTGTGGTGGTTCAGGTTGACCTCGTTGATCGTCTCGGTGATGACGCCCAGGTTGTAGGGCGAGTGCACCGTGAACCGGAACACCGTCTCGGCGAATCCGATCTGACCGGGTGTCTGCACGGCACCCATGGCGGTGAGGATCTCGCCGAGGCCGTGCGACAGGTCGCAGTACACGTTGGTCATGCGCTGCTCGTAGGCCGTGACCGCACCCCCCACCGTCGTGAAGCGCAGCCGCTGCAGCGCGGCGCCGCGCTTGCGGCCGTGCTTGATGTCGTCCGAGCGGGTGTACATGAGCTTCACCGGCCGGCCGAACGCCTTCGAGGACGCGGCGGCCTCGGGTGCGGAGTCCGGGAAGAGCCGGCTGCCGAACGAGCCGCCGGCGCGGATGACGTGGAGCGTGACCTTCTCCTGCGGCAGGCCGACCGCCTTCGCGACGAGCTGCTGGGCGAGGATCGGCACCTTGGTGGCGGTCCAGATCTCCGCCGAGTCCTCCCGGACGTCGGCGACGGCGGCCTGGGTCTCCATCGGGGAGTGCGACGTCGTGTTGTACAGGATGTCGCCCTCGATGGTCCCTGGAAGCGCCGGAAGGATGAACGGCAGGGCCTCGCGGCGCAGGCGCTCCTCGATCTGCGCGTCGGAGACCCCGTCGCTGGGCCCGGGGGTCCAGGTCGCCGTCATCTTCTCGACGGCGTTGATCGCCTCGCCGAAGGTCTCCGCCATGATCGCGATACCGGAGTTGTACGAGCCGAAGCCGCCGTCGAGCGGGACCTCGATGCCCTCGAGTGACCTGATGGGCTTGACGTCGATGACACCAGGCATAGCCCGGACCTCGGAGTCGTCGAAGTCGGAGAAGCTACCCAGAATCTGCGGCGGGCGGGCCCACACAACGGGCTTCGCACCCGCGATCGGGAGATCAAGGGTGTACTTGAACGCCCCCGTGACGATGTCGCGCGCCTGGCGCTGCACCATCGGTGTGCCGATGATCTTCAGCTCTGCGTTCGGCTTCGGCTCGGCAGGCGTGGCGGGCATCGGCAGCTGTGCGGCTGCCGCGGTGAGCGAGCCGTAGCTCAGCTTCCGGCCGTCAGCGGAGACGGCCTCGCCGTCCACCGTGCGGATGGTGCCCGGCGGCACGTCGAGCAGGTTCGCGGCAGCCGCGACGAGCTGCGCGCGAGCGGCGGCGGCCATCGACCGCACCGGCGGGATCAACGCCCTCATCGCGCAGGAACCACCGGTCAGCATGTTGTAGAGGAGCTCAGGGCGAGCATCCGAGAGCGGCACCTCGACGGCGTCCAGGGGAACGTCCAGCTCCTCGGCGATGACCATCGCGAAGGCGGTGGTGATGCCGGTGCCGACGTCGGTGCGGGGGAGCTCGAACCGCGCGTTGCCGTTCTCGAGCACCTGCAGGCGCATCAGGTTGAACGTCGGGCGGTACGAGGCGATGAGGACGTCGCCGAGGTCCTGCAGGTCGATGGGGTGCGGTCCGCTGGGGATCGCCTGCGCTGACGCCGTAGCCGGCGCGAACCCTTCGAAGGTGGCATATGCCGCGACGGTGAGGGTCGTGCCGCTCACCAGGTACGTGAGGAACTTCCGTCGGTCGACCTCGTACGGCTGAGCGCCGTGGCCTTCGATGGGGTCCTCTGGACGACTCGGCGTCTGCGGGGGGCTGGCCATAGAGTCCCTTCCACGGGGTGTGATCTGCGGTCACACGGCATTTCGGGGTGCACGTGTGACGACGAACCGGCCGCGGTGACGCACGTCATCGGGCCCGACTCCTCAGGAGTAACGAGACGCGCAACGGCCGGTTACGGGCCGGTTGCCAGGGCCACCGTCCCATGAACCGCCTCCGGGGGAGGCCGGGGGGGACAGCCGATGTGGTCAGCGGTCGTGGACCCGCGACAGCGTCCATGCGAGGTGGACCGTCGTCCCGGTGGCCGTGCAGGTCACCTCGACGGTGTCTGCGAGGCGTCGGATGAGCGGCAACCCATGGCCGCGGGTGCCGGGGTCGTCAGCAGGAGTCCGCCACCGGCCGTGGTCGGTGACGACGACGTGGACGGCGCCGTCCCTCGCGCGGACCGCCTGCAGGACCGCGGTGCCGGTGCCCTTACCGGCGTACGCGTGGTCGGCGACGTTGGCCAGGCACTCGTAGCCGGCCAGCACGACCGCAGCCACCTGCTCCTCGTCCAGCCCAGCGCCGCGCGCCCACTCGGCCAGCCGGTGCCGCACGGCCACCAGTGCCGCGGGGTCGGCCACGGCCGTGATGTGCAGCACCGGGTGCTCCGGTGCCACCACCACGCCGGCAGGCAGTTCCACTCGGGGGCCCACTGCTCGAACCCGCTCTCGTCGCCACGCGGTCAGTGGACGAAGGATGCGCCCAACGTCCAAGTACCGCAGTGCGGCCGGGTCGCCGACGAACAGCCACATGGCTCCATGTCGCGGTCCGGGGGCAGGTCGGTCAGAACCGGAACGGCCCGGCGAGCGGGCCGAACTCGCCCCGCGCCACCGCGCGCAGGATGTTCGACGTCGGCTGCTCGGTGCGGTCCGTGACGGCCAGCCGGGCGACCACGGTGCCGCCCCCCGCAACGCCGACCGATTCGCTGCCTGCCTGCCGCGCGAGCCCGATCATGGGTGTGTTCTCGGCGAGGATCTCTGCCGTGAAGCACGTGACGCCGACCGCCGCGGCGCGCGCGGAGAGCTGCTCGAGCAGCAGCGTACCGAGGCCGCGCCGCTGCCACGCATCGACGACGGTCACCGCGAGGTCGGCCGTCTCCGGCTGCTTTGCGAAGCGCACGAACCGGGCCACCCCGACGAGGTCCCCGCCCGGGGCGACGGCGGCCAGCGCCTCGTGGTCGTGGTGGTCGATGTCGGTGAGGAACTCGAGCGTCCGCTCGGACAGCCGGGACTTGAGGGTGAAGAAGCGGCGGTAGCGGGACTGCTCGCTGAGCTCGTCCCACATTCGCGCCAGCACCGGGCCGTCGCCGCGGTTCAGCGGTCGCACCCGCACCCGGTGGCCGGACCGGAGCCGGTGCCGCGTCGAGGTGCTGCTCACAGCGTCCTCCTGCCGTCGGGTCGTCCCACACTGCCCAGAACGGTTACCACGGCGCTCGGCATCCCAAGCGCGATCCACGTCACGGACACCAGGTGCGGCGCATGGCATCTCAAGTGGCATTGATGGGCCGGGCCGCGCAACGGGTGCAGCAGAGCTCGCGGGGTCGACAGCAGGCATTGGGGGCGGAAGAGTGTACCGATGGCGCGCTTCGGTGACAGTCTGGTTCTCGGCTCCGACCTGCGCCGCGCCGCGGACGCCGCGGTGATGGCCGCAGTCGAGCCGCTCGAGGGCGCGACGCCCGACCTCGTGTGCGTGTTCGTGTGCGGCCCCGAACCAGCC
>JALYQB010000505.1 GCA_030856045.1 Actinomycetota bacterium | reverse complement strand
CGATGTGCCGGTCGGCGGCGAGGCCGAGCAGCGCGGCGGTGAGGATCGGGAACGCCAGCAGCACCAGCAGCGACGTGACGAGGATGTTCCAGGTGAAGATCGGCATCCGGAACATGGTCATGCCGGGAGCCCGCAGGCAGACGATCGTGGTCGTCATGTTGACCGCGCCGAGGATCGTGCCCAGCACCCACTACGGCCTCGACATCGCCAATGACATCGGCACGCCGATCCTGGCGGTGATGGATGGCGTGGTCCTCGATTCGGGTCCCGCCAGCGGTTTCGGACTGTGGGTCCGGCTGCGGCACGACGACGGAACCATCACGGTGTACGGCCACATCGATCGCACGTTGGTCGAGGAGGGCCAACGAGTCTCGGCGGGCGAGCAGATCGCCGACATGGGCAACCGTGGGTTCTCCACCGGGCCGCACCTGCACTTCGAGGTGCACTCGTCCGACGGCGAGAAGCTGAGTCCGGAAGGGTGGCTCGACGAGCGCGCCGCCATGGACGGCATCGTCGCGTAGGACCCGACCGCAACGAGATCGGAAGGAACCGCGGTCGCTGGACGAGCGGTGGGGCAACCCGCGCACCGCGGTCGGCTCGGACTTCGAGTTCACCGTCCTGGAAGGCACCGACCAGGACACGCTCGCGGTCGGGCCGGGCCACTACACCGACACCGACACCGACACCGCGATGCCGGGCCAACCGGGCAACTTCGCGCTAGCCGGCCACCGGGGGGCAACGGCGCCCCGTTCAACGACCTGGACCGCCTCGAGTCATGCGACGTACTGGTGGCGCAGACCCGAGACACCTGGTTCGAACCCCGCTTGCCGTTCAACGACGTCGCCGTCGGATGAGCTCTTCCGAGATCGCCGACTCTGGCCCGTCATGGACACCTGCGGTCGCCCTGCGCAGCGTGAAGGCCAGGACGGTGAAGAACGGCGGCGCGAACCTGGTGTAGAGCAGCACGCCCCCGCGAGGGCGGCGAGCAGGCGAACTGGGACGGCGAGCGGAGCAGTCCCTCGGCGTTTCGGTCCCGGTCGCCGGTTCCCCACCACGCGCCCCATCACAGCGGCCTCACCGCCGCGGGTCACGGTCGTCTCGGCGTTGGAAAGCCGATGCTGCACTGTCGGCCCAGCGGGCAGCTCGCGCGGTGACGGCGACCGCGGCGCGCTCCCGCGGGCGGCGTAGCAGGAAGTAACTCGCGAGCGTCGACAGCGGCGTGGCCGCGATGACGGCCCCGACCAGCGCGGTGCGGAGGGCCTCGCCGTCCACCCGGTAGCCGAGCACGGCGAGCCCGACGAGGGCAATCCCGAGCATCGCGCCGGCGAGGAGGGTGAACAGGCCGAATCGGAGGACCTGGTACCAAGTGAGGGGTCGCAAGCTGACGCGCGCGGCTTCGCCGTGCCCACGTGGTGAGCGGTCGCCGCAGTGTTGCATTCGAGTGATCACTATCAAGCCGTCGCGGCGCGATCGGGGATATTCGCGGTGGCGCCGGCGAGGATGGCGGCGAGCCCGACCTTACCCGTCACCGGGGTCACGGGCGCGACGCGCCAGGCGTACCCGGCCAGCAGCAGAGTGACCAGGCCAGTCGAGCCGGGACCACCCACACCGGAAGATCACCTCCGAGGCCGAACGCGACCCCCGAGTTGTAGCTCAGCCGCAGCTGCAGCACCCCGAGAGCGACCCGGTCTCCCTCAGCCAGCGCTGCTTCCGCCAGCGCGTTGACCGCCAGGACCAGTGCGACCAGCACGGCCGCCACGGCGCCGATCACCGCGCGGCCCGTGTGCACAAGCGGGGACCGGGTAGCGGTTATGGGGCGGTGACCGGTGCGGGGGCGGGTGCGTGTGCGACCGTCGAGCTCAGTCGTGCGCGGCCGGCGCGGACGCCGTTGGTGATGACCACGATCTCGGCGAGTTCGTGGACGGCGACGACGGTGGCGAGGCCGAGGACGCCGAGCAGGGACAGTGGTATCAGGACGATGACGATGGCGAGGGACAGGCCGATGTTCTGCAGCATGATGGTGCGGGCGCGGTGGGCGTGGTCGAGGGCTTGGGGTAGGTGGCGTAGGTCTTCGCCCATGAGCGCGACGTCGGCGGTCTCGATGGCGATGTCGGTGCCCATGGCGCCGATGGCGATGCCGAGGTCGGCGGTGGCCAGTGCGGGTGCGTCGTTGACCCGTCGCCGACCATCGCGGTGACCCGCTGGGTGCGCAGTTCGGCGACCAGGCGGGCCTTGTCCTCGGGGCGCAGCTCGGCGTGCACGTCGATGATCCCGGCTTCCGCGGCGAGGGCGGTGGCGGTGGTGTGGTTGTCACCGGTCAGCATGGCCACCCGGTATCGGGAGCCGCGTAGCCGGTCGACGACCTCGGTGGCCTCGGGGCGCAGCTCGTCGCGCACCGCGACGGCACCGATGATCTGCCTGTCGTCTTCGACGAGCACTGCGGTGGCGCCGGCGTGCTGCATGCGTTCGACGTCGGCGGCGAGGTCTCCGGGGTCCAGCCAGCCGGGCCGGCCCAGCCGGACGGTGCGCCCGTCGAGGCGGCCGGTGAGCCCGGCGCCGGGGATGGCTTCGACGTCGGTCGCGGGGGTGAGGTCGTCGACGGCGGCCAGGATCGCGCGGGCGAGGGGGTGTTCGCTGCGGGCCTCGAGCGCGGCGGCCACCGCGAGGACGTGCTGCCGGGTCACGCCGGGTGTGGTGGTCGCGGAAACCACGGCGGGTCGGTTGCGGGTGAGGGTGCCGGTCTTGTCCAGTGCCAGGCCACGGACCGCGCCGAGTGCTTCCAGCGCGGCGCCGCCCTTGATGAGCACGCCGAGCTCGCTGGCGAACGTCGCCACGGCGGTCGGGCGGATCGCCCACGTCGATACCGGTGAGAACCTCCAGAAGTTGGGCAGGGCCAACTTCCGACGAACCTGTTGGTCACGGAGCTCGTCGCATCCACGATTGAGCATAGTTGGACGGTGCAGGAGCACGCCGCCAGGTGCACAGTGGGACTGCTACGTAGCGTCACCGAGCAACAGAATGTCGCGATGGACGGGTGGGCCTTCAGCCGAGTGCGGTCGTCGCGCACGTGGCCAACCCCGCGGCCGCGATCAGCGCGACTCCCAGGAGCGTCGGCGCGAGTCCTGCGGTCAGTCCCGCCACGGCCGCCGCGGCGGCCGTCCGCACCCGACCCGAGGGCCTGCTGTGCTCCAACCACCGGAGCCGGACCGAGACGGCGTCGCGTCCCATCGCGAGTGACCCGCTGGGGCCGCCCGCCGTGCTCAGCGCGAGGAGCGCACCCCGTACCGCCGCGGTCCCGTTCGCCCTCGCGGAGACGCGGTCGGCGGCGAGCTCGACGAAGGTCCGTACGAGATCGGGCGACAGACGCATCATCGGGAGGCGGGGGAGGGCCGCCGCGAGGGCGTCCGCGAGCCCGACGAGCAGATGGTGGTGCCCCTGCAGGTGCGCTCGCTCATGATCGAGGACCGCTGTGACGTCCCGGCGATCCAGCCGATCAACGAGCCCCCTCGTCGCGACGATGAGACACCGTGAGCTTCCTGCGCCGGCGACGCTGTAGGCGAGCGGCTCTGGATGCTCGAGCCACAGCAGCGGGTATCGGCCCGGCTCGACCTGCGCGATTCCCCGGAGCAGGTCGACGTGCCGACGGTGCAGGCAACACTGAGCTTGCACGCGGCGGCAGCCAGCGAGGACCACCCGCACGGTACTGAATGTCAGCAGCACCACTCCGGCCAGGCCGGCGACGGCGTCCAGGGACGGCACGTCACCATGGCGGAGGGCCGACCAGCAGTGCTGCAGGAGCGCCACGATGCGACGGGCAGGGCCGTGGCCGGGAAGCAGGCTCACGGTGACCGCTGCGACGAGCGTGAGGAAGGTGCTCGCCACGAGCACCAGCCATGCGGTGAGCACGGCGCGGGGCTCCACGCGGTGGCGCAACCCCATCACAAGCGTCGCAGGTGCGAGCCACAGCACCAGCAGGGTGCCGATCAGCAACGCGACCGCGAGCGTCATCCCTCCGACCGCTCCTCGAGGCCACGTCTGAGCAACGCGGACTCGCCCGCAGATGCGGACCGCACGAAATGCAGCAGCGCTGCGTCCGGATCACCAGTAGATGCCAACAGCTCGCGCAGCGCTCGAGCTGCAGCCTCCTCACGGCTGGTGCTCGGGGAGTAGAGGTACGCCCGACCCTGCCGATCGCGGGTGACCCAACCCTTGCGGTGGAGGTTGTCGAGGACGGTCATCACCGTGGTGTAGGCCAGCGGACGCGACACCGTGACCTCGGCGAGTACATCGCGGACGCTCACCGCCCCGGCCGACCGCCACACCACATCCATGACGACGGCTTCCAGCTCGCCCAACCCGTGCATACCACCTCCTGGGGACAGTCCGAGGGTAGGTGGTTCGCCCCGGATGCCGTTCGCCGCACCCCAGCAGCCGCTCGGCGGATCACAGATTACTAGCCACCGTAGTGGTTGTGTCGGTGATCCTGATGCGGCTATTTTCCGGAGCCTCATCACGGTTCGGTCACGACGGTCGGGGTCGCACCCGAAGTGACTCCGCCTGGTCCCCCTCGCCGGGGCCGTCGGTCGGCCTCGTTCACCCCGAGAAAGGGCACCGTTGGCCAGGCACCGCTCCCCACGTCCTCTGGTACCCGGCCCCCCGCTCGCGCGGTCGCCGCGGCCCGCCCCAAGCCACGGTGGCGCCCATCGACTCCGTCGGCCCCAGCACTGCGCTGCGGGGCTGGACGGCGCTGGCCGCAGTGTCCCTCGGTGCGGCGGCAGTCGCTGCCCAGCACGCAGGAGCCGGGGAGTCGACGGTGGACGGCGCGACGTCGACAATGCTGTCGCTCGACCTGAAGGTGCACGCGACGCCGTCCTCCCGCGTGGTCGAGAACCGCTCGGCAGATCAGGTGCCGCTGCCCGAGGTCCTGGGCGTCGCTTCCGCTACCCACGGGTCCGACCTCGCGGCGCTGAGCAAGGGCGAGGAGATCGCCGCCGCTCGGGCTGCGGAGGAAGCCGCTGTGGCGGAACGGGACGTGGCCGCCAGGGTGCTGGAGGCCGGCAATACGGGCCGAGTCGTCTTCCCGGTCAGCGGCCGTATCACCTCGAACTTCGGAGCCCGTTGGGGCAGCACGCACTACGGCCTCGACGTGGCGAACTCCGTCGGCACCCCGATCGTGTCGGCGATGGACGGTGAGGTGATCGACTCGGGGCCCGCGAGCGGCTTCGGGTTGTGGGTCCGGGTGCAGCACGACGACGGCACCGTCACGGTCTACGGCCACATCAACGAGACCCTGGTCGAGGTGGGGCAGCGGGTCACGGCGGGCGAGCAGATCGCCACCGTCGGCAACCGCGGCAACTCGACCGGACCACACCTGCACTTCGAAGTGCTGACCAGCCGCGGCAAGACCGACCCGTTCGGCTGGCTGGAGGACAACGGCGCCGACACCTGAGGGGAGCGTCCGGCGACCCAATACGGTTTGACATAGTAGATGCTGCCGTGCAGCCGGTGGTGCGCGAGCCAGCGGCGTGGGTCGCCGTCACTTCCAGGCCCCCACGCCGCGTCGCGGCCCGCACCGCTGCGCGCCCTACGACGTCCGAAGGCGGCAGGAGGACCGAACCGGTGGCGAAGCGAAGCAAGGCACCGCGCAAGAAGGCGCCCGTGGTGCAGGCGACTCGGCCGCGCCCGTGGGGCACGGTCGCCACCGTGGCGGCGGTGGTGGTCGTGTTCGCCGCCGGCGTGTTCGGGTTCGTGTACGTCGAGTACGACTCGGGGCGGGACGAGCGGGCGGCGCTGGCGCGGTACACCCCGAGTGCCGACAACCGTGACCCGTCGCGGCAGATCGAGGGCGTCGTGATGGAGGAGCCCGCCTCGGCTGGACACGTCGCCCCCGATCAGCGGGTCGCCTACCAGGCGAGCCCGCCGCTTGGGGGGCCGCACGACGGCATCTGGGCCGACTGCGCCGGCACCGTCTACGAGACGCCGGTGCGGACGGAGAACATGGTGCACTCGATGGAGCACGGTGCGGTGTGGGTCACCTACGACCCCGCCGTGGTGACCGGGGCGGCGCTGGAGTCGCTATCCGGCCGAGTCGAGGGGCAGCAGTACACCATGCTGTCGCACTATCCCGGCCTGGAGTCGCCCGTGACGCTGCAGTCGTGGGGACACCAGCTCGGGTGGAGCGCGCCGATGACCCCCGCATCGACCAGTTCGTCCAGGCGCTGAAGGTGAACGAGTACACCCACCCAGAGGTCGGCGCGACGTGTGACATCCCGCCCGACTCGTTCGATCCCGCCGACCCGCCACCGTTCGATCCCACTGCGCCCGGGCCGGACGCGGTGCCGCTCGACTTCGATGCAGGCCGGGGCAGCGACGCCTCGGGAGGAGGATGAGCACCATGGAGCGGGTCGACGCGTCACCGCGCTGGATGCGGGTGCTGATCGCCGCCGGGGTGTTGCTCGCCGTGCTGTTGCTCGGCGCCTCGGCGGGACTGGTGATACCGGGCGCCGGTCGCGGCCCGGCGCTTCCGGGCCCGGACTCGGGGACGTCGGCTTCAGCCAGGACATGACTGTCCATCACCGGCAGGCGGTCCTCATGGCAGGCATCACACGTGACCGCTCCGGGGATCCGGCGGTGCGGACGCTCGCCTATGACGTGGAGACCAGCCAGCAGGAACAGATCGGTCGGATGCAGGCCTTCCTGAGCCTGTGGGACGCCGCTCCGTTCCCCACCGGGAAGCACATGACGTGGATGCGCGGAACCATGTCGATGGGGGGCATGGACCACGGTGGAGGGGCGGGCGTGGCCGTCATGCCCGGCATGGCGTCGGCGGAGGACCTCGCCCGACTGCGACAGACCTCCGAGGCCGAGTTTGACGTGCTGTTCCTGCAACTCCTGGTGCGCCACCACCAGGGCGGCGCCGCGATGCTCCGAGACGCTGCCGCCCGGGCGGAGCTGCCGCAGGTGCGCAACCTCGCCGCCCGGATGCTGGAAGCGCAGAGCGCCGAGACCGAGACGATGATCACCATGCTGGCCGAGCGGGGTGCCGCGCCGCTGGCCCCGCCCGCTTGAACGAGCTCACGCCCGTGCACTGTGATGGTCGCGGTGATCTCGCGGACCTTGGTCTGGTGACGCCATGCGGCAGCGCCGCGCGACGATGTCCGTCGCCGACAACCGGCTGCCTGACCGATCACGCCGACCCGCCAGGACGATCACCACGGTCACTCCAGCAGTTCCCGCAACGTGTCCGCGGCAGCCCCCGCGCGCGGTTGCGACGGTCGGTAGTGGTACGCGTGGCCGTGTCGATCGCGCTGCACTCATCCCTTGCGGTGGAGGTTGTCGAGCACGGTCATGATCGTGGTGTACGCGAGCGTGCGGTCGCGGTCGATCTCCTGGAGGACGTCCCGGGTTACCCCGGCCCCGGCGTCCCGCAGGCCTCCCGCAAGACGGCAGGCCTCCCGCAAGACGGAAGGGCGCCCCTTGTCGCGTGGGGCGCTAGAGGTCGGCGACGATCATCACCGAGACCCCGGTAGCCGGTCGACCAGCGCACCGGCCACCGGGGCAGCGCCAGCACCGGGATGATCTCGGCGACGACCACGGCGGAAACCCCAAGGCCGGAGCCGGTCAGGGAGTAGACCAGCAGCGCCAGTGCGACGGTGTTGAACGCGTCTCCCCACTGCGACACCGTGCGCGCCATCCATAGTCGCCGGTAGGGCGGCTGACGCAGCAGCGAGCCCAGTGACGCGGGTGCAGCCATGCTCGCCATCAACACCGCCGCTACGCAGGGCTGTTCCAGCGGAGCCGCGACGCTCTCCGCCGGCAAGGGGCGGCCCGGATATCTGGACCGCCCCCGGTGCTGCGGGTCAGCAGCAGCTCGCCGCCGGTGCGCTGGCAGTAGCGACCTCGTCGCGCTCGTCGGCAGCGGTGGTGCTGCAGCAGCTGGAGTCGGCCTCCTTGGCGAGGGTGTCCGCGTCGGCCTTGACGACGTAGACCTCCCACGGCTCGGCGCCCGGGCCGCGCACCCAGACCTTGTCCTGTAGCGCATAGCAGCAGGTCGTGTCGTCCTCGACGCGGGTGGACAGGCCGAGCTCGCCGAGCCGCGTGGTGGCGGCGTGGACCTGCTCGGTGGTCTGCACCTCGACGCCGAGGTGGTCCATCACCGTGGGCTGGTCCGGCTCGCCTTCTAGCAGGACCAGCTTGAGTGGGGGCTCGGTGACGGCGAAGTTGGCGTAACCCGGGCGGCGCTTGGCGGGTTGGACGCCGAACAGTGTCGAGTAGAACGCGATCGATCCCTCCAGGTCGGATACCCGCAGGGCCAGTTGCACACGAGACATGAGCTCTCCTTGGTTCGACGGCTGTCTAATCTACCGGTCTAGATTGCACTCGAAGTAGGCGGCTGTCAAGATAGAATCATGCCGAATCAGGTGTGGCCGGTGCTGTGCTGCTCCCCGCGGACGGGGGAGCCCCTGTCCGCCGCGGAGGCCGCCGAGCTGTTCCGGGTGTTCAAGGCGATCGCGGACCCGGTGCGGTTGCGGCTGCTCTCGCTGATCGCCTCGCACGCCGGTGGGGAGGCGTGCGTGTGCGAGCTGACCGGGACGTTCGAGCTGACCGGCCCGACGATCTCGCACCACCTCAAGGTGCTGCGCGAAGCCGGACTGATCGACGGCGAGCGCCGCGGCACCTGGGTCTACTACCGGGTGCAGCCCGAACTGCTGGCGCAGCTGTCCGCGGTGCTGGTACGCGACGCGCCCGCGGTGGTCAGCGCGTGACCGCGTCGCACACCACCGAACCCGCGCCGGGAGCGGTGCGCCGGCTGTCGACACCGGATCGGTTCCTGCCGGTGTGGATCGGGCTGGCCATGGCCGTCGGGCTGCTCGCCGGCCGGACGATCCCCGGGCTCGGCGCGGCGCTCGACACGGTGGCGATCGACGGGATCTCGCTGCCCATCGCACTCGGGCTGCTGGTGATGATGTACCCCGTACTGGCCAAGGTCCGCTACGACCGGCTCGACACCGTCACCGGTGACCGCTGGCTGCTGATCTCCTCGCTGGTGCTGAACTGGGTCCTCGGTCCGGCGCTGATGTTCGCCCTGGCATGGACATTCCTGCCCGACCTGCCCGAGTACCGCACCGGGCTGATCATCGTCGGGCTCGCCCGCTGCATCGCCATGGTCATCATCTGGAACGACCTCGCCTGCGGCGACCGGGAGGCCGCCGCGGTCCTCGTCGCCCTGAACTCGGTGTTCCAGGTCCTCACGTTCGCCGGGCTCGGCTGGTTCTACCTCGTCGCGCTACCCGGCTGGCTCGGCCTGGACACCGCCGGGCTCGACGTCTCCTCACTCGACATCGCCCGCTCGGTCCTGATCTTCCTCGGCGTCCCGCTGCTCGCCGGGTACCTCACCCGCCGCCTCGGCGAGCGCGCCAAGGGCCGCGACTGGTACGAGACTCGGTTCCTGCCCCGCATCGGGCCGTTCGCCCTCTACGGGCTGCTGTTCACCATCATCGTGCTCTTCGCCCTCCAAGGCGACGCGATCACCAACCAGCCGCTGGACGTCGCCCGCATCGCCCTCCCGCTCCTGGTCTACTTCGCGACCTGTGGGCCGGATCGTTCGCCCTGGGCAAGGCCCTCGGGCTGGGCTACGAACGCTCCACCACGCTCGCGTTCACCGCGGCCGGGAACAACTTCGAACTCGCCATCGCCGTCGCGATCGCGACCTTCGGCGTGACCAGCGGGCAGGCCCTCGCGGGTGTCGTCGGACCGCTCATCGAGGTCCCCGTGCTCGTCGGGCTGGTCTACGCCTCCCTCGCCGCCCGCCGCTGGTTCACCCCGACACCCACCCCCACCGGAGACCGACCGTGACCGACCACCGCGTTCCCCGTCCTCGCTCAGATCACCACTCCCGCGACGTCGCCACCGTGCTGAACCACGCAGCGCACGACCTCGCCCAGAGGTTCGGTGCGTGCTTCTCCACGGAACGATCCGCGAGGTGCTGCGCGAGTCCTACGACATGCTCGCGGTCACCGCCCGCGTGCACGCGTTCCTGCCGCTGCTCGCGACCCGCTTCACCACTGAACGCCTGGCCGGCATCGCGAAGAACCGAGGAGCGATCGTGACCACCACCCCCGAAGTCCTCTTCGTCTGCGTCCACAACGGGTCAGCCATGGATGCCTCCTCGGTCGCGCGTGCTCGTCACGGGCGGTTTATCGAGACAGTACGCCCCTCCAAAGTCAGAGTGTATCGACAGCGTCGTAACGTACGATGCGGTGGTGCCGAAGCTGTGGAACGAGACGATCGAGGCGCACCGCCGCGCGGTGATCGACGCGACCCTGGACACCACCTGGGCGCTGGTGACCGAGCACGGACTGCTATCGGTGACGATGTCGCAGATCGCCGAGAAGACAGGCATCGGACGTGCGACGCTGTACAAGTACTTCCCCG
>JALYQB010000496.1 GCA_030856045.1 Actinomycetota bacterium | reverse complement strand
ACCCGCTGCCGGTCGCGAGCCTGCCCTGCTCACCCACGCCGACCAGTCCCCGTCCCTGCCCCCGCCCACCGACCACGACCGGGACGACCGGGGCGACGGCGAAGGCCCGCGGCAGTACCCCGGGTGGCGCCGCTTCCGGCGGATCGCGCTCATCGCCTGCCTGCTGGGGGTCCTCACCCCGATCCTGGCGTTCCTCGTCGGCTGGGTGGTCTACGACGTGCCGTCCCCCGCCGCGCTGGCCGCCGACCGCAAACAGATCACGACGCTGTACTACTCCGACGCCACCACCGAGATCGGGCGCTACGTGCCGGAGGAGGGCAACCGCATCGAGGTGCCGCTGTCTCGGGTACCGCCGCACGTGCAGAACGCGGTGCTCGCCGCGGAGGACCGCAGCTTCCGGTCCAACCCGGGCTTCGACCTCGTGGGCATCGGCAGGGCCGCGTGGCGCCAGGCGACCGGCGGCAGCGGTGGCGGGTCCACCATCACCCAGCAGTACGTGAAGGTGGCCACCGGCGACGACGCGATCAGCTACCTGCGCAAGTACCGCGAGGTGGTGGTCGCGGCGAAGATGACCAAGGACAACTCCAAGGACCAGATCCTCGCCGACTACCTCAATACGATCTACTTCGGCCGCGGCGCGTACGGTATCCAGGCCGCGAGCCAGGCGTACTTCGGCAAGGACGTGCAGGCCCTTTCTGTCGACGAGGGCGCGCTGCTCGCCGGGGTGATCCAGTCCCCGTCGCGGTGGGACCCGGCGAAGAACCCCGGCCAGGCCCTGTTCCGGTGGAACTTCGTGCTCGACGGGATGGTGTCCGAGGGCTGGCTGACCGCAGGGGAGCGCGTCGTCCTCGAGTTCCCGGCCACCGCGCCACCCGACGAGGCGATCCCGGGGTCACCCGGTGACGACCGCGCGCACATCATCGACCGTGCCCTCGCCGAACTGGAGCGCCAAGCCTTCACCCGCGACCAGCTCGCCGTCAACGGCGGGCGGGTGGTCACCACGATCGACGCCGACGCGCAGGAGGCGGCGCGCGACGCCGTGCTCACCGAGCTCGACGGGCAGCCGGAGAACCTGCAGTCGGCGCTGGTGGCGATCGACCCGCGCACCGGCGGGGTCCTCGCGTACTACGGCGGCCGGGACGGCGTCGGCTTCGACCTCGCGGGGGGCCCCGTCTGGAGCCCCGGGTCGAGCTTCAAGCCGTTCGCCATGCTGGCGGCGCTGGAGCAGGGCATCGGCATCAACGCCGTCTACAACGGCAGCTCACCGCTGACCGTCGGGGGGATCGAGTACTCGAACTCCGAGAGCGCGAGCATCCAGGCGCTGACCCTGCGCGAGGCGATGACCCGCTCGGTGAACACGACGTTCGTCCAGCTCGCCGACGACGTGGGCGCCGACGCCGTCCGGGAGGCCGCGATCCAGGCGGGCATCCCGGCCGAGATCGGCGGGGAGAAGTCCCTGGTGGAGGCCGACGTCGGTGTCCCCGGTCTCGGTATCGTCCTCGGCCAGTACCCGGTGCACACCATCGACATGGCCGGCGCCTACGCCACGTTCGCCGCGGACGGCATCCGCCACGAGCCGTTCCTGGTCCGCGAGTACGCCGACTCGGACGGGACCACGCTCTACGAGCACCAGGACGACGGCCGCCCGGCGTTCGACGAGTCGGACCCGGAACGCAACACCCAGCTCGCGCGCAACGTCACCGCCACACTGATGCGGGTGGCGGGTGCGTCGGGCATCCCGCTCGACGGCGGGCGCCAGGTGGCCGCCAAGACCGGCACGCACCAGCTCGGTGACACCGGCAGCAACGCCGCGGCGTGGACCATCGGCTACACCCCGTCGATCTCGACCGCCGTGTGGGTCGGTGACCCCGCGAACACCGCGATCGTCAACGCGAACGGCGGTGACATCTTCGGCCGCGGGGTCCCCGGCGCGATCTGGCAGCGGTTCATGGACGACTACCTCGAGGGGACCGACGCAGAGCGGTTCCCGCCGTTCGATCCGATCGGCGGCCGTTCCGGGCCCGCGGCCGACGAGGTCGCCGTCAGCAACCGGGGAGACAGCGGAGTGCGGGACCGACCGGACGCCCAACTCCCGTCGTCCGCACCTCCCCCGCCTCCCCTGGAGCCGGAGCCGGAGCCGACCGAGATCGAGCCGCCGGACGTGCCGTTCCAGCCGCCGAATGCCGACCCGTGCTTCCCGTTCGGCTGCGACGAACCGGGGCCTGCGCCGGAGGATCCGGGCTTCGGTGTCGGTGGCGGCCCGTCACGGCCACCAGGGGGTGCCCCGTCGCCAGGGCCTCCCTAGCCGTCACCCGGAAAGGACACGGTCATCGACGACCGCACCGTGACGGACCGGGTGGTGCCCACCTGGACCGAGCCCCTCGCGCGGCGGGCCAGTGCGGTCGTCGGCGGTCCGCTGGGCAGCCACGCGGTCGTCGGGCGGCATTGGTTCTGGACACCGCTGCGCGTGGTGCTGCTGCTCGCGGTACTCGTCCTCGCGGTGAGCTGGCTGGCGAAGTCCCCGTGCCTGCAGACCTGGACCGACGGCACCGGGGTCGAGCGGCTCGACTGGCGCGACGCCCGCCAGTACCAGGCTGGCTGCTACTCCGACACCGTCCCGCTGTACGGCGGGGCACGCCTCGACCGTCCCGGGCTCGGCGGGTTCCCCTACGCCACGTCGTGGGAGCAGGACGGCCGGGTGCGCCACCTGGAGTCCCCGGTGTTCGCGGGGCTGTTCCAGTGGGGCAACGCGAAGCTCGCGCAGGCGTGGGTCGCCGTCGGGGTGCTGCCCGCCTCGCTGCCGGTGATCGTGTTCTTCGACCTCACCGCGTGGTGGCTCGCGCTCGCGTGGCTGGTGACGGTGTGGGCGCTGGTGCTGCTGTCGCCGCGACGGCCGTGGGACGCGGTGCTCGCGGCGGTGTCCCCGCTGGTGCTGGTGCACGCCTTCACCGGTGTCGACGCGCTCGCCACCGCCCTGGCCACCCTCGGTGTGCTCGCGTGGGCGCGGCGGCGTCCCGCGCCCGCCGGTGTGCTGCTGGGCCTGGGGGGCGCGGTGGCGCCCTTCCCGCTGCTGCTGCTGGTGCCGCTGCTGGCGCTCTGCGTGCGGGC
>JALYQB010000467.1 GCA_030856045.1 Actinomycetota bacterium | reverse complement strand
GCCCAACACTGGCAGGATCACCACCATGAGCAGCGCAACAGTCAAGCAACGCGTCCTCGACCTCCTGCGGACCAGCTCCCATCCGCTCGACGATGACGAACTCGCGCGGCGACTCGACGTGTCTCCTCGCCAGGCGATCAACCGCGTCTGCCTGGACCTCGCTGCGCAGGGCTTGGTACGTCGCCGCAGCGGGCCGGACGGGAAACTCGTCAACGAGCTCACGGTTGTCGACGGGCCGGCTGCACCCGTCTCACCATCGCCCACGACGGGCGGGGCGAGTGCCCCCAACCCGACCTTGCCACCTGGCGACAGTCAGGAACAGCGTCTCTCCGAGAAGGCCATGATCGAAATTCTCGGCCGAGAACTCGGCCTCGATCTTGCGCCTCGGACACTGCCCCAGATCGACGGTGTTCGCATCGAGGTCGATGCAGCCGACCCAGACCTCACCGTTCTCGTCGAAGCTTGGGCACATCAAGGTTCGCCGAAGCCGGCTCAGAAGCTCAAGGTTCTCGCTGATGCCCTGAAGCTCGTCTGGATCCGTTCGACGCTCGACTCGTCCCCGCGCCTCATTCTGTGTTTCTCAGACGTGCTGGCTGCCCACCACTTCTCCGGGGCCAGAACCTGGGCAGCCACGGCTCTTGCCGACCTGGGCGTCGAAGTCCACGCCCTGGAGCTGCCGGTGGACATCCGCGCAGCTGTCCGAGCCGCTCAAGAACGTCAGTGATCGGTAGCTGTCGTGGCGGACTCGTACGACGCCTTGGCCGGGGTCTACGACTGGCTTGTGCCGGAAGCCGTGCTGACGCCCGAAGGCTCCGTCGAGGCGTTCGCCGGTCCCCTCGCCTTGCTGGATGCCGGTGCGCGGGTCTTGGACTGCGCATGCGGAACCGGACAGCTTGCCGTCGGCCTCGCGCTGCGCGGCTTCCCTGTCGTCGCGTCGGACGCCAGCCACGCCATGGTCGAGCGCACCCGCGCGCTGGCCGCCCGGCACGCCATCGATCTCGCGGCTGTGGTGTGCGACTGGGAGAGCCTCGCGCACCGCGGGTGGGACGGATCGTTCGATGCGGTCTTCTGCGTGGGTAACTCCCTCATGCACGCGGCCGGGAAGACTCGCCGACGCGCCGCCCTCGCCGGAATGGCCGGCGTGCTGCGGGAGGGTGGGCTGCTGGTCGTGACCTCGCGTAACTGGGAGCGCGTGCGTGAGCTCGGCTCTGGCTTGCAGGTCGGCGATCGACTCACCGAGCGAGGTGGGACGGCGGCACTGACCATTCACGGCTGGACCATCGCCGACAGCTGGGAAGACCCACACTTCCTCGACGTAGCCGTAGCGCTCCTGGACGGTGATGGCGGGGTGACCACTCACCGGGAGAGACTGTCGATCTGGCCCTTCCGCCACGACGAGCTCGACGACGACCTCCGCGCCGCCGGGTTGTCGCCGGAGTCCAGCACCTATGCCGACGAGGTCGAGCGCTACCTCGTCACCGCTCACCGCCGCGCCGACGCACCGACGTCGCCGGGATTCTCCCCGACCGCGACGCCCTGAACGCGCCCTCGGTGTCGTCCCAGCAGCAGGGCGAACCGACCCACCTCGCTGTCTTGACAGGATGCTGGCGAAGCACGAACTGGTCGAGCTGGTAAAGAAGCCGTGAAACCTCACCTGCCGCGACGCAGGCGAACAAACACTCAGCAAGAGGAGCGATGACATGCCGAGGAAGTTCGAGCTGCGCAAGGAGGTCGCTCTAGCGGCGACTCCCGAGCAGGTGTGGCAGGCGATCGCCACCGGCCCCGGGCTCGCCGCCTGGTTCATGCCGATGGAGGTCGACCCCGGCGGGGCCGATGTGATCGTCTGGGATCCGCCCCGCCGACTGACGATCCGCACGCCTGAGACTGAGGACGGCCCCACGCAGGCGTTCGAGTACCTCGTCGAGGGCCGCGATGGTGGCAGCGCCGTTCTGCGGTTCGTGCACAGTGGCGTCCTCGGCGAGGACTGGGGGGCCGAGTACGAGGCCATGACCGGTCACGGCTGGGACATGTACCTGTATACGCTTGCCCAGTACTTGCAGCACTTCCCCGGCCTGCCCGCCACCTACGTCGAGGCCGAAGCCCCGGCCTCCACGGCTCAGGAGGACGCGTGGGCGCGGCTGGCACCCGCGCTGGGCCTGCACGACCACGTGGTCACCGGAGATCGGGTGCACCTGGAGCTCGACGGGCTCGCGCCGATCGAGGGCGTCGTCGACTACGTCACTCCGACCTTCCTCGGTGTGCGCACCGCAGCCGCGCTGCTGCGGTTCCATGGCAGGGCTGCGATCGGCATGCCCATCGCGGTGAGCCACCACATCTACTCGGAGAGCGTCGATCACGCAGCTGTGGAGAAGGGCTGGCAGGCCTGGCTCGCGCAGCTGTCCTGAGTGCGCCCTCGTCGAAGGCGAGCCGGCTCACGGCCGGGCTCCGCTCGCGGGCAGGATGCGGCCCGCCACGCTGCCGAGGTCGACCCGCGTGCCGTCCGGGCCTGGCGCGCTCGCGGTGATGACGACCTCGTCACCGTCCGCCAGGAACGTGCGGGTGCTGCCGTCCGGCAGCGACAGCGGCGCGGTGCCGTTCCAGCTCAGCTCCAGCAACGAACCGCGCTGGTCGGCGGCCGGCCCGCTGACCGTGCCCGACCCGTACAGATCCCCGGTGCGCAGCGACGCCCCGTTGACGGTGAGGTGCGCGAGCTGCTGCGGGGCGGTCCAGTACATCGACGCGAACGGCGGGCGTGACACCACGTGGCCGTTGAGCCGGACCTCCAACGCCAGGTTCAGGCCCCACGCCTCGTCGCCGTCGGCCAGGTAGTCCAGCGGTGGCGGGTCGCGCGGCGGGGGCGCCACCCGCGCGGCCGCCAGCGCGTCGAGCGGCACGACCCACGGTGACACCGACGTCGCGAACGACTTCCCGAGGAACGGCCCCAGCGGCACGGTCTCCCACGCCTGCAGGTCGCGCGCCGACCAGTCGTTGAGCAGCACCACGCCGAACACGTGGTCCGCGAACTCCGCGACGGTCACCGGCTCGCCCAGCGCCGACGGGGTCCCGACGACGAAACCGACCTCGGCCTCGAAGTCCAGCCGCTGCGACGGCCCGAACGTCGGCGCGGCGCCGGGGGGCTTGCGCTGCCCGCGGGGCCGCACGACGTCGGTGCCGGACACGACCACCGTGCCGGCCCGGCCGTGGTAGCCGATCGGCAGGTGCTTCCAGTTCGGCGGCAGCGGTTCCTGGCCGGGCCGGAAGATCGCACCGACGTTCCGCGCGTGGTGCTCGCAGGAGTAGAAGTCGACGTAGTCGGCGATCTCGACCGGCAGGTGCAGCGCCACCTCCGCGACCGGGTGCAGGTGCGTTCGCACGAGCTCGGAGGGGGCGGCCAGCCATTCGGCGACCGTGGCCCGCACCTCGGTCCAGGCCGCGCGACCCGCCGCCAGGAAGGGGTTCAGCACCGGCCCGGCCAGCAGGGGCGCGAACGGCGCACCGAGCTCCGCCGCGACCGCGCCGACGTCGAGCACGTTCCCGCCCGTGGCCACCCCGACGCGGCGGTCACCGCCACCGCGGGAGAACACCCCGTAGGCCCCGGACGTCACGACGACGGGCCCCGGCCGGCCCACGTCCAGGCGTAGCCGGGGTCCTCGCACGCCACGGCGCCCTCCCCGAGCTGCAGCGGCCGGAACGTGTCGACCATGACGGCCAGCTCGTCGAAGAACGCCGCACCCAGGCTGCGCTCGGTGGCGCCCGGTTGCGGTCCGTGGGAGTGGCCGCCGGGGTGCAGCGAGATCGACCCCTGCCCGATACCGGAGCCCCTGCGCGCCTCGTAGTCCCCGCCGCAGTAGAACATCACCTCATCGGAGTCCACATTGGAGTGGTAGTACGGCACCGGGATGGCGAGCGGGTGGTAGTCCACTGCGCGGGGCACGAAGTTGCACACCACGAAGTTGTGACCCTCGAACACCTGGTGCGCGGGCGGCGGCTGGTGCACCCGTCCGGTGATCGGCTCGAAGTCATGAACGCTGAACGTGTACGGATACAGGCAGCCGTCCCACCCGACGACGTCGAACGGGTGCGCGGGCACGGTGAACCGGGTGCCGACGATGCCCCCGGCACCCCGGTGCTTCACCAGCACATCGACATCGCTCCCCTCGGCGAGCAGCACCTCGGTGGGACCGCGCAGGTCCCGCTCGCAGTACGGCGAGTGCTCCAGCAGCTGCCCGAACCGCGACAGGTAGCGCCGCGGCGGCGTGATGTGGCTGCTCGCCTCGATGCAGTACGCCCGCAGCGGCTCGTCGCCACCCGGCAGCCACCGGTGGGTGGTACCGCGCGGCAGCAGGACGTAGTCCCCCGAGCACGCGCGCAGCGCCCCGAACACCGTCTCCACCACCGCCTCACCCGACTCGACGTAGACGCACTCGTCGCCGACGGCGTTGCGGTAGAGCGGGGACACCTCACCCGCCACGGCGTAGGAGAGCCGCACGTCGTCGTTGCCCAGCACCAGCCGACGGCCGGTGACGACGTCGTGGCGCTTCCACTCCTCCCCCGGCACCAGGTCGTGCAGCCTCAGGTGCCGGGGGCGCAGCGGGTGGTTCGCGGTGAGAGTCCCGTCCGGCACGTCCCACGGCTGCGCGTCGACGATCGCCGAGGGCAGGGCGCGGTGGTACAGGAGCGAGGAGTCGGACGAGAAGCCCTCCTCCCCCATCAGCTCCTCGCGGTACAGCGTCCCGTCAGGTGCGCGGTGCTGGGTATGCCGCTTCGGCGGGATGTCACCGAGCTGCCGGTAGTACGCCATGGTGCCCAGCCTGCCCCCGGCACCGGATCTCCCGCCACCAGCCCGCTCATGGCGGGAGGGACTGGTGGGGCAGGCTGGGCGGATGCACCAGCGCATCGACTTCATCACCCTCGGCGTGCCGGACCTCGACGTCGCGCGCCGCTTCTACGTCGACGGCCTCGGCTGGCAGCCGCTGCTCGACGTGCCCACGGAGGTCCTCTTCTTCCAGGT
>JALYQB010000441.1 GCA_030856045.1 Actinomycetota bacterium | reverse complement strand
GAACCAGACCCAGCCGTCGCCGTCGGGCTCGTAGCGCCGGTCGAGCTCCGCGCGGGCCGCCGCGGGGTCGCCCACCGCGAGCTCGGCCCGGCACTCCCGCAGCGGGTCACCGTCGCCGGTGACCAGCATCGGGGGCCGTTGCTGCTGCGCCACGAAGTGCAACAGCCCGTAGCCGTCACGCTGGTCGAGCACGTCGAGCAGCTGTTTCTCCGTGCCGGGCGCCACCCGGAACAGTCCACCGATGAACTGGTGCGACTCGCCGTCGGGTACCACGCGGGCACACAGCAGCTCACCGACGCGGGCGTCGCGGCTGAAGGACCGTTCCCGTACCACCGTGCGGTCCCCCGTACGCAGGTCCCGCACCGTGAGGCCGCGGCCGGGCTCGACGTCGAGCACCTCGCACACGCTGCGTTCGACAAGGGTCCATGCTCGGGCCAGCATCGCCTCGTCCTGCGGCAGCAGCGGGCCGCGGTCGGTGAGGAACCGCTCGAACCAGCCGCTCTCATGGAGTGCGACGTCGAGCACCAGAGGGTCGGCCAGCGCCTCGTGCGCCGCGTCGGGGTCGTCCGGGTCGCTCGCGCGGGCGAGGGCGTGGTCCATCACCACGTCGCCGACGCCGCCACCACGACGTTCCAGGTAGGCCGTGGCCTTGCGGCACAGCCAGCCGACCCGGTCGGGCAGCGGCGCACGCTCCGGCTTGCCGAGGTGACACACCTTGTACTTGCGACCCGACCCGCACCAGCACCGCTGGTTGCGGCCGAGCTTGGGTGCCTCGGTTGCTGCGGCGAACGATTGCACCGTGGCGACGTCCTGGCTGACCTCGGCGGTCGCGCCGAGCCGCCGCCACCGGGCGAGCGCGGCGGCGGCATCACCGCGGTCGGACTCGTACCACGCCAGCCGGTCCTGCGCGCACGGCCAGTCCGGGTCCGCGCGCACCGCCTCCCGCAGGTGCGACTCGGCGTCGAGTACGGCACCGCGCCGCTCATCAGACAGCGCAGCCAGCCAGTGTGCGACGGCCCGCTCGCCCGGCTTCGACGCCACGGCCAACAGCCGGCCGGCCAGCGCGACGAGCTCGGCGACCAGCCCCGGGTCGTCGGCTGTGCCCAGCAGCTCGTTCGGAACCACCTCCAGCACATCCGGGTGGTACAGACCGCGCAGGACCTCGTGTGCCGCCGCAGCGTCCGGGACGCCCTCGTCGACGCGCGCGAGGATACCCAGCGCGGTCTTGAGTCCCAGCCCGGGTCCGAGCCGGTCCAGCATCCGCCGATCACGTCGGAAGCGCTCCGCCTGCTGCCAGACCGACTCGTCGTGCGCGTAGCGCTCGTCGCCTTCTTCCAGTCCGGCCGCCGCGGCAAGCTCGGACAGCGGCGGCGCGGGCTCGGCGAACGCGGACCGGTCCCGCACCAGTACGCCGAGCAGCAGGTCCTCGGCCCCGACCGGTAACCACGGCTCCGCCACCTCCGCGTCGTAGGCCGCGCGCACCGACGTGACCAGTTCAGCGGAGCAGGCCGGCTCACCGTCGAGGGGCGTGATCGTCACCTCGCCGTCGGCATCCACCCGGACCGCGATCAGCCCGGGGCGCAGCGGCTCCAGCCACCCCGGCGGCCCGAGCCACCGGGACCGACCGTCCTCACCCACGTACTCCCAGATCGCGCTGCCCTGCCACGCCAGCTCGGTCCGCCCGAACCCGGGCAGGTCGCCGACGTAGAGCACGCCGGCCTCCCGTTCGGCCTCGGTCAGCCGGTGGGTGAGCACGATGCCCGCGGTCAGCGATGGGACGTGCACGACGACGTCCGGGGGCAACATCGCCAGCGGACCGTCGTCGAGCAGCTGTTCGTGCACCTGGTCGAGCAACGCCTCGGTGAGCTGATCATCCAGCGGCATGCCGATCCGCTCGCTGACCAGCCGATCGAGCTCGTCCGCGTCGATCGGCTGCCGGTCACGGACGATGTCGACGATCACCTGCTCGACGCGCTCGGCAGAGGGCAGCGGAAGCCGATCGAGCACATCGACATAGCCGTCGCGGTCGAAGCCGGGGCCCATCGCGGTCAGCATCGTCGAATCCAGTGCGAGGGCGAGCTGGCGCCAGACATCGAGCCGCTCCATACCGCCGTCGAGCAACCGCCGGGCGGTCTGCCACACCTGCGGCGGATCGTCGTCGGCGATCTGCTCCGCGATCATCTCGCGTATCACACCGCGGGCCATCCCGACGGCGTCGTACTCGTCGAGTTCCAGCTCGTCCACACCGGCCAGGAACACAGCCTTCTCAGGATCCACGCGGGGCATGCTAGCGCCGGGCCCGGTCGACGGACGGCTGCCCCATCTCCGGGACTCCTTACCTCGTGAGCCGGTGGCCGGCCGATTCGGGGTTGGATGCGGCGGCACTCACCCGGAAGTGCACGGAGCGGTTCTGTCGCTCGCCATCGGCTACGGTTGCGCGCGTGACACCGCATCAGGTCGATGACGCCATCGGTCTGCCGCCGCTGGCCGCCCCCGACGCCGGCGACGATGAGCGTGCGCAGGCGATCGTGGCGCGGATGGTGGCCCGGTACGGCGCACCCACGATCGAGGACTACCGGCGGGTCTACGAGCAGTCCGGGGTGCCATGGCCCGGAGACGAGGAAATCCGCCGCCGGCATCCCGTCGCCTCCGCGGCGTGATCGGCGGCAAGGTCCTCGACGCCTCCGCACTCGCCGCGCTCGTCCGCGGACGACTCTCCGCCGTCGCCTGGTTCGCCACGGCGAAGACCACGGGTCTGACGTTGTACCTACCCTCGCTGGCGTTGACCGAGGTCCGCGCGGTCCGGCCAG
>JALYQB010000423.1 GCA_030856045.1 Actinomycetota bacterium | reverse complement strand
GGCCTGGCGGATCAGCCCGAGTGCCAAGTTACGTAGCGTGACCATGATCCGGGGTCGGGATGCGGTCCTCACCCGAGAGGCGTCTTCTCGCCAGGTCACGTCCCGCACCCAGTGGATCTTGTTTTCTATGGACCAGTGGCCGCGGACGTAGCCGGCGAGGTGCTCGGGTGCGGCCTCGCGGGCGGACAGGCTGGTGATGCACAGTGCCGCCACCGCGGTGGTGATCGTCTTGGTGGTGTGGCGGCGGCTGTTGCGGCGGCGGGTGCGGACCTTGCGGGTCACGTAGCGCTCGACGAGGAACACCTGCGCGACATGGGGGAACAGTGAGGCGATGTGATCGGGTGTGTCGAGGACCTGGATGGTGCGTCGCTCGCGGCGCCCGTGCCCGGTCTCGGTGGCCTGGTGAGCGATCGGGACGTCTGCCCAGTCCAGGGCGTCGAGCGCGGCGAACAGGGTGGGGGTGTTGGCCTTGACGGTCATCACGAAGTGCGCGCCGAGCTCCTCGCAGAGGAACCGGGCGTGGGCGCGTACGGTGTGCCCGGCGTCGACGGTGATCACGTGTCCGGCCAGCGCGACGCGTCGGTTCAGCTCGCGCAGCAGCGGCGCGAACTCGGGCACCTCGTTGGTTTTCGGGCCGATCAGACGCTCGGCGATCACCGCGGAGTCGGTGTGGGTGGCCGCGGCGAGCAGGTAGGGGATCATCCCGTCGGCGCCCACAGCGCCGCGGACGGCCTTGCCGTCCACCGCGATCGCGGGCAGCGCTCCGGGCGCGGCGATGGGGAAGACCACCGGGGCGAGCCCGGCGCGCCGGGCCAGGAACACCCCGGCGTGATCGGCCACCCCCTGGGCGCCCAGTTCGGCGAACACCCGCGCGACCGTGTCGGGGTGCGGCGGGGTGAGGATCCCCAGGGCGTTGCGGCGGCACCCGAGTGCGGCCAGCACCCGCGGATCGGCACCGCCGATCCAGGCGGTGATGTCCTCGAGGCTGGTGGCCCCGCAGAGCACCGCTGCGGTGCACATCGCCAGGATGGTGGCCAACCGGTGCCGGATCCCGCGGCGGGCACGCGGATCGGGTACCGAGGCGAAGCAGCCCGCCAGGTCACCGCCGCTGGCGGCGTGCAGGCTCACCGCGTGCGCGGCCAGCTCCGCCAGCGCGGCCTGCGCCGCTGGTATCAGCACTGCGGGCATGTCAGACTCGGATGGCAACGGAGCCTCCAGGGACAAGTGATCTTCGACAATCCCTGTCCTACGGGGGCTCCGTTGCTGATCACTGCGACGACACGCCGCCGACCCGCAAACGTGATCATTCCGGGATCATCCCGGACCCGCCCAGTGATCACACACTGTCACCAGTCGTTGTGCCGTCTCGTGACACGGATGTGGCAGTCGCTGAACCAGACGGCAGAGGTCCCGGACCGACACGTGAGCCGATCAACGCAGCACGATCACGTCGTACAGCTCGCACACCCGCGCTGACCTGGTCTAAAGACTTTGCGCGTCACCCTGCCACGCCGAGCGGGCCAGCGAGGCCGCGGCCTACCGGGAGTGGTTCGGGGTACGGGGATACCGGAGAGTCCAGGAGCCCCAACTCATCAATGAGGGCGAGGGTGACTACCTGGTGACCGGCCGTCGGGTACTGGCCGGCACCGGGTTTCGGACCGACCGGCATGCGCATAATGAGGCGCAAGAGCTTTTCGGTCATCCCGTCATCAGTCTCACGTTGGTCGATGCCCGTTTCTACCACCTTGACACGGCTCTCGCCGTGCTCGACGACGACGAGATCATGTACTATCCGGCGGCGTTCTCGCCCGGCAGCCGGGCGGTGCTGCGTGGGCTGTATCCCGACGCGGTCGTCGCCACCGACCTCGACGCCGAGGTGTTCGGACTCAACGCGGTGTCTGATGGTCGGCATGTCGTGCTGCCGCAGGCTGCCACCCACCTGATCGGGACGTTACGGGACCGAGGTTTCGAGCCCGTCGGCGTCGACGTCTCCGAACTGCTGAAGGCCGGTGGTGGCGTCAAGTGTTGCACGTTAGAGCTACGCGGGCAGCGCGGAGACGGTTACCATGATCGACAATGACGGCCGGCAGTTCCGCTCGATAGCTCGGCCAGACATCGATGCACCAGTCGCGTTGTACCGCCAGGACGGCGACTCGCTGTGGGCCGAGTTTGCACGTCCGTGGCGCTGTCGGTGTCGGTAGTTGACCAATACGAGGACCGCTCCGGGAAGGGGCAGGCGG
>JALYQB010000421.1 GCA_030856045.1 Actinomycetota bacterium | reverse complement strand
CGGCACCGACAAGTACAGGAAATCGTTGCGAACGATGGCGGGCCAGCGCTGCTCGCCGAAATGTACGATGATCTCGCAGAGCTGGTTCGAGTGAGGGCAGACGCCGCCGTCGTACCGAGCGCTGTAGATGCGGTCCACCAGACCTACGAGGCGATCTCCGCAGTCCGGCGTAGACGCGCCTGTACGCCCACGTCTAGCCTGCGGATGTGGGTAGCTTCACAACGATCATTCGGATCCGTCGCCGGTAGCGGCGCGGATCTTCCCTGACGCATCTGCGCCGCCTCTCGGCACATTGCCGGGCGGCGCTTCGTGCTGCCCGGCTCCCTTCCACAGAACGGAGCAACCAGCATGTCTTCGCGCCACCTCCCCGGCCGCCAAGAGCTGGGTCAGAACTTCCTCAAGGACCGTCGAACCATCCGCATGGTGGTCGACCTTGTCGCCGCGACCGACGGACCGATCGTCGAGTGGGCAGCCGGGGATGGAGCGCTCACCCTCCCCCTCGCCGAACTCCGGCGGCCGCTGGAGGCTGTCGAACTCGACCCCCGCAAGGCCGCTCGACTGCAGCGCAACGTCGGCCCGCACGTGTGCATCACCGAGGGTGACATCCTGCGGCACGCACCGCCAAGTACGACGTACACCCTCGTCAGGCAGCATCCCATTCCACATCACCACTCGCGTGCTCCAAAGGATCCTCCCGATGCCTGAGTGGGAGACCGCGATCCTCATCACCCAGTGGGAAGTCGCCCGCAAGCGCGCCGGCGTCGGGGGCGCCACACAGCTGACCGCACAGTGGTGGCCCTGGTACGACTTCATCCTCACGCAGCGCATACCCTCGAACGCCTTCTCGCCCCGGCCCTCCGTGGATGCTGGTCTGCTCGTAATCCGTCGCCGAGAAGCTCCCCTGTTGGACGGCGATCACCGCGACTACCAACAGTGGGTCCGACGCGTCTTCACCGGCCGCGGCCGCGGCGTACCGGAGATCCTGGCGCGCAGCGGCGGCATGTCAGCGCGGACAGTCCGCACATGGTGCGCGCAGCAGCGCGTCACGTACCAAACGCTCCCCAAGGACCTCACAGCTGGGCAGTGGGCGGACGCTTACCGGCTGGCGACCCGGCGTCCCGAGTAGAACGCCTATCGGCCGGGCTCAGCGCCGTGTCCAACAACCAAATGTGCTCGGCGGCCCTGGTCGCCGCAAACGTGTCGCCTGAGGTGATTCCACCCCTGGAAATGTCTGTGCGAGACGCCGAACGCTACGCCGCCTCACCGCGGGGAGTAGAACCAGGGCTGCTTCAGATCGAAGAAGTCCGGCACTCCGATGCTGAGCGCATCCATCTCTTCCATCTGTGCCTTGAGCTCCGCTGGCGGCTCTTTGGTCTCGCCCTCGCGCGCCGCCTCCTCGGAGGTGAAGTACAGCACCATGGTGTAGGCCCCGCCTTCGTGATCGGCTGCGACGCTCCCGATGATGTCGGGGCGGAAGGCGGCCCACTCGGCTGAGTCCTGCCCCATGAGTTCGCGTGCGCGCTCGGGGTCGCTGCCGCGCCCCTGGATGATCTGGACGAAACCGGCGTCCTCAGGGTCGCCATTGACATCAACGACTACGCCGAGACTGTCACGGAACGTGGCCTCGTCTGTGAAGAGCTTGGAGGTCTCCGTCCACCACTGCCCCTGCTCGGGTCGGTCGCTGTTACGCCGGGCCGCCTCCTCGGACTCAAAGCGCGCCAGCGCGAGGAGCCGCCCGTCCTCGGTCACCCCGGCGGTCGTGCCGAGCCAGCCCGACGCACCGGGCGCCAACTCCTGAGCCCACCGGTCGAGCGCGGAACGCACCTGTCCCGCGTCGGACACCTGTCCCTGGACCACCTGAACGAACATCGTGAACCTCCCTCTGACCGACGAACCGGCCCGGTGGCCGATCGGCTGCTGTCCCGACGCTACGACTGTCCGGGGCCTGCGTCGATACCGTGAACGACACCGGCGTGTGCACCTCCCGATGCGCTGTGAGCGAGTCGCGCCGGGGAGATCGGGAATCAGCTTCGCCGAGGCACTGGTCCGAGAGCTCGACGACAGTCCGGTGAGCGTCACCGCGCTGATGCCGGGGCCGACCGAGACCAGCTTCTTCCACCGCGCCGGGATGCAGGACACCCTGGTGGCCGTGAGCCGCAGTCCGTACCCGTCGGTGGTGGTGTCGCCCGACCAGA
>JALYQB010000404.1 GCA_030856045.1 Actinomycetota bacterium | reverse complement strand
GCGCCCTGGTCGTTCTGGAACAGCCGGAGCTGCACCTGCACCCCGCTGCTCAGCAGCGCCTCGCCGACTTTCTCCTGGCGTGCACGGCCTGGGGCCAGCACCTGCTGGTGGAGGCACTGGCGATGGTGACCGAGGCGCTGGAACTGTGGTTCGAGGACACCCCGTACCCGATCACCTCAACCGGCCGGTGGTCACCACGGTCGCCGTGGTCTTCGGACTTGTTCCGGTAGTTTTCCAAGAAATGGACCTCTACTCGTGATCGGCGAACACCGGCCGAACCCACCGATCAGCTCACCGATAAGACAGTCGCGAGTCCTCAGACTTGTCATCGCGATCTGCGTTCGATGCCGCAGGGTGCCACCCGGGGTCGCGGGTACTAAGGAGAACACAACTTCTTGGACTCAGCCATTAAGATTGATAGGCTGCTGACCTGCGTGTATGCTATTCTTCATGCCGATTTCCAGTCCAGAAAGCTGTATTCTCATTAGTACTGGGGGACGGACTCCAGCCGCGTTCCTCCCGTGGCGGCGAGTGCCTGCCCCAGCGACGTGGGGCTGGAAACAACACCTCGTGTCCCCCGGGCTGGGTATACGATCGGGTGGTCCTTCGCCGGTGGCGCGACGCCGAGCAACCAAAGGACAACAATTCTCGGACCGTGACGCCGGGGTACCTACGACATCAAGCGAGGCAAAGTGAAGGCACTGGACAGGGACGCGCATAAGTTTCGATTCACACTCGTCACCTCAACCGGCAGCGCTCTGGTAGCCGCAGCGGTCGTGAGCGGCATCGACCAGCTTCTCAAGACCCGGATCCTCGATCACCAGGTTCCACTGTGGCTTCTGCTGCCACTGGCCGCAGGCTGCCTTTCCGCAGTAGTCGCCGGGCTACGAAATAGGCAGCGGGAAAATGCTATCGACACGCATCCACCGGGCATCTCCCAGAATCGCCTGGTCTTCTTCCTGCTCTGCGCCTTCACCGAGAAACGCTGGTTGGCCGGGCTCCTACACGACGTACACAACTCACTGGACCATCGTGGTTTCGATCTCTTGCTGAAGATTCCCGAACGGGACTACGTTCGCTTCGGACAATCGCGGCACTTGCGGGAATTGACCGACCGTTACCAAAAATGCATCGGAGGAATAATGAGTCCGGTCGAGCCCGAGCTTTTCCGACATGAGTTGAGGGAGTTCTGCATCGTGGCGGGTTATCCGATCGTCATGGTAGACATCAATCCGTTCGGAAGCGATGAGGAGTACCCGCCCAATGTGGCGTTCGTGGGTTATGACCCAGACGTTATCGGACGTTGTGCCGCGGACTACGTGGCCGAGCATGCCAAGACCTCGCACATCCTCTCCCCTCGCGTACTGGTGATTGGAGCCGAACTACACCGTGGACGTCAGCGGGAGTTCGTCAACCGACTACGGGAGTGGATTCACGACACCGAAATCATGGGCGTCGAGGACGGCAGCTTCATCAGGATGCGCGCCCGTGATCTCGTGTGTGACCATCTCCGGCCCGGAACGGTCCCGGACTATATATTCTGCACGAATGACGAGATGGCACTGGGCGCGGTCGATGCCCTGGTCATGACCGGCATCGAAAATGATGGATCGGTGGTAGTCCTCGGCGTCGACGGAATACCGGAAGCCAAGGCTCTCATTGATTCACGGAAGACACCACTGTGGGCCACCGTGGTCCAGGATTCCTGCCGCGTGGCCGAGACCGCAGCAGATCTACTCGACAAGGCGATACGGGGCAAACGTATCGAGACGTATAACTACCTCAAACCATACATCTACCACAAGGACCGCTGATCACCCGCCGAGGCGCCGACCCGGTGTCTCAGCCAGACCGGGTGAGCAGGGCGCCCGCCCCGTTGATCTCGGAGGGCAATCAACAATCTTGCATCCTCAGCAGGTCCTGTCCACGAGGTCCAGCCTCACCGGGCATCGTCCTCACGTCCGATGACATCGCCCGTTTCGATGACCCGCACCGGTGCCGAGGCGCGCACGATGGTCGCCAGCGCCTCCAGGGTCGCGGCGAGTTCCTCCCGGCGCTGTGCGGTAACCCGCCCGGCGGGGACGTCGTGTGCCGCATCGTCCAGCGCCCACTGCGCCTGTCGCAGCAGCACCGCGAGCTGTGGGTCGGTGACACCCGTGGTGGGTTCCGGCTGGCCGCCGGGAGGGGCGAGCGGTGCAGCACTGCTCGACCGGCGGACAGCCGGGGTCTCGATGGTCACGCCCCGGACCTCCAGCCTCGGCAGGACCGGCAGTGCCCGGACTCCGGGGTGGTCAGGCTGGCCGCCAGCAGGTGGCTGCCGCACACCGCCCGGTAGCACCCGGCCCGGCGACCGGCCGCCATCGCCTCATCGGTCACCAGATGCGTCGTGCCGCCGATATCGGTCACCGCGCGAAGCGTGACCGGTTTCGCTATGTGCTCCCGCACCATGGTGGGTGATGGTGGTCGGGTGACAACAGCACGGGATCTCGCAGAAGCGACCGCATCTGTCTCTCAGGGGAGACACCCGTATGGGACTACACGAGCAGACGCGCCCGGCGGGCCATACCCCGTAGCTCCTGATCCGCCGGGAAGCCCCGCCGCGAGTGCCTGAGCAGCACAGCCAGGGTGTCGCGGACCTTCGCATTCCGCAGCGCCTTGGCCGGGTAGATGTTCTCCCCCGTGCGCAGCGCCCGCACCGCGTCCTCGTGACGGCCCCCCGCCTGGGCCAGCGCGACGCCGTAGTGCAGCCAGTACTCGGCCTGGCCCACGGTGAAGGGGTGACGTTCGGGGTGCACGGTCTGCGCGATGCCGACCGCCCGGTCCGGCTCGTTCGCCTGGAGCGCGAGCCACATTCGCTCAGTTCCCACGTCGGCCGTTGAGAGGATGAACCCCAGAGAATCGGTGTCGGCGGCCCCGAACCGCCCGGCCAGCTCCCCGGCGATATCCAGCGCCGGTGCCGCGTCATCCGGTCGGCCGGCCCGTACGGCGGCCAGGGCGTGCATCGTCGTGACCGCGCATACCAGACCGGCGGTACCGGCTGTCGTCGGCAGTAGGGTCAGCGAGTCGAGCGCGGCTCGCCCCGCCTCGTATGACCCCCGGGCAAACAGAGTATTGACCACACCGAGTCCGGCCATGGCGAGTGTGGTGACCTCGTCGCGTTCCTGGGCCAGGCGGTGTGCCAGGAACACGACCCGGCGCTGCATATGGATGGGTGCGGCGGCGTTGCCGAGCCATATGCGGGTGACGTGGATATGCAGGTACACGGCCAAGTCGAGCAGCTCGCCGTGATCGGTGCCGGCGTTCAGGTTGGTGTGCACGTTCCGAATCAAGGCCGGTAGCTCGGTGGCCACCTCGACGAACCGGCAGGCCCGGCGTTGGCGGTGCAAGTGGCGTACCTGGTCCTGCAGCTCTGCCACGGGAAGGACCACTCCGGCGGGTTCGCCGACCTCGATCGCGTCCAGCGCGAGCCCGATCGCTTCCACGCTGCTGTCGGTGTGCCCGTTGGCCGGTGCGGGGAAGGGCAGCCGGGTCAGCTCCGACACCGACACCTGGAGCACCTCGGCGAGGGCGTACACCTGGTCCAGGGTCGGGGACAGTAGGCCGCGTTCGATCCGGTTCAGGGTGTCCTTGCTCATCCCGGCCAGCTCGGCGACCACCCGCAGCGACTTGCCCCGATCGTCACGCACCTGCCACAGCGCCCACCCGATCGCGCGGACTTCCTCCTCGTCCATTCAGGACCCTCTCCTCGCCGTCCCCTCGCCGATGTCCCGGGGCGGCACCTCGGCGAGGAGGTGACTACAGGCTAGTTGCCGGTGACCCGAACAGGTGCGTGGGGCCGGTCTGCCGGGCGCGGATGAGCACCGCGGCGAGGATCTCGATGGTGTGCTTCTCCCAGCCGCTCAGCTCGGGTGCAGCCGGCAACCGTGCCAGCGCCCACCCTCGCGTCGCAGGATGAGTTTGGGCTCGTGGATCTGCCGTGGATCCTGTACCTGCCATTGTGTAACATTTCCTGGGTAACCATCGGCCAATGAGGTAAGATTCCTGCATGGCAGCGCACCGAAAGAACTCGCGTGGGTTGTTCTATGCACGAACCGGAGAGCCTCAGATTAGCTATTGGGCTAACGACTCCGTCGTCTACCTTATCGAGTCTCAGGGCCGAACTGTTCCCAAACACTTGCGAGACTGGGATCCATGCGCAACCGATAGCCGATCGAATTGCCCGCTTCTTCACGATATGCTCACTGAGCTAGTGGATCTCGTTGATCCTCGTTGGCGTGCGCGGGCTCAGAGCGTCTACGCGGGACGCACGTTCGCAACAGAGGATATTGCCGCCACTGACCAGAATCTTCGGGGCCGCATGATTGCAGTATCCGACGAATTTACGTCAGCTCTGGTAGCCTACTCGGCAATGTACGGCAGATTGATGGCGAGTCTGGACTACGCAAAAAGTCGCACTCGAGAAGATAAGAAGGCTATCGAAAAGGGTATGCGTCGCAGCTTCGATGAGGCGATTGCTGACTATAAGCGCGGCGGGCTACTGACACTAAAAGGAAATTTCCTCATGACCTTTAGCAGCGAGAATGATCTTACTGCATTCAAGGTCTTGTGTGGAGCAGCCGAACAGTGGACGCTTGCGCACGAATTAGCACACCATCTCGCTCGAGATCTGTCCGTTCGGCGCTATAAGGGTGTTGCGTCGGCGCTCCGGACGTTCACGAGTCAGAGTTGTGTTTGGACTGCGTTAACTTCCCTCTCGATCGACCAGCGCTGCGAGGTTGAGGCTGATCTACTTGCAACTTTGATCATCGCGAGACAGTTTACTGATGCGGGCCCGACTCCGGCAAGGCTGCATATCGCAGTTGGGGGTGCAGCAATAGCCTTGGTGGCGGTGGCGCATCTGCGCAACGAATGGGTCAACGGCCCAGATGAATCGCATCCTGGCTGTCTTCTTCGACTTCGCATGCTTCTGATGATGATCAGTGAGACATATGGTACATACGCAATGTATCCGGACGATCCCGCACGCGCACACGTGACAGTGAGTCGCGCGGCGGCATCACTAATGACTTTGGCACATTTCGCTGGAGGGCGACATGAGGTCGCAGGGTTCGGGGGGCAGCCCACCAATGCCAGGGAGATGAGGCTGTTCAGCGGGTTCTCGGGGGCCTGTAGTGATCTTCTGGTGGTGTACGGAGGGTGATGGCGGCTGGGCGCGTGGCGGTGGCCCGG
>JALYQB010000387.1 GCA_030856045.1 Actinomycetota bacterium | reverse complement strand
GTCGCCGGGTTCGGCGCCGCGCTCGCCGTGGCGGGCGCTGTCTACCTCGCCGTGCACCGCGCGGTGTGGGGTGGCTGGACCGTCTACGCCAGCGGCGACCATTTCGAGAGGATCGGCGAGTTCGCGGTCGTGGGCACCTCGCCGGACTACGGTGGCCGCGCCCTGCGGCTCGTCGGCCTGCTCACCGATCGCGACTTCGGGCTGATCGCCTGGCAGCCCGCGTGGCTGCTCGTCGTCCCGGCGGTGGCGGCGCTGCTCGCCGTCCGTCCGCGGGGCACGGCGGCGCTGGCGCTCCCGCTGGCCGCCGGGTGGCTCGTCGCCACCTTCCTCGCGCTGACGATGCACGGCTTCTGGTGGCCGGGCCGCCAGATCGTCGTCGTGGCGCCGCTCGCGCTGCTCGTCGTGCTGTGGTGGCTTGCCCGCGGCGGTCCTCGGGTCCGCGCGGTGGCCACCGCCCTCGCGGCCGCCGGGGTCGTGACCTACGGGTGGCTGCTGGCTGACGGCTACGCCCGCGCGGTCACCTGGGTGTCGGGGTTCACCGAGGTCGGCGCGCCGACCTACCGCTGGCTGCGCCCGCTGCTGCCCGACTACCGCGGCGACTTCTGGGCACTGCACCTCGCGTGGATCGCCGTGCTCGCACTGCTGGCCGTCGCCGCCTGGCGCGCCGCCCGCAGTGCCGCCCCGACCTCCCCGGAGTTCCCGTTCACCGTGATGGAAGGAAGCCAACGATGACCCGACGTCTCGCCGCGGCCCTGATCGCTGCCCTCGCCCTGGTGCTCACCGCCTGCAACGACGACGGTACGGACGTCCGCCCCGGCGGCGGTTCCAGCTCCGGCTCGACCAGCGGGAGCGAGTGACCACACAGCCCGGCAAGAAGCGCCACATGGAGCCATGTGGCGGTTTCCGAGGTCACCGGGCGGGGAAGAAGGACACGGCACCCGCGACGCTCAGGCCGACCTCCTCGTCTGCCAGCAGCGGCGGCGCGCCCTGGGTGCGCGCCGTGACCGGCACGGAACCGGGCAGGTCGAGGCGGATGAGCGCGTCGTGACCGAAGAACACGACCTCGGCGACCCTGGCCGGCACGCCCGAACCCCGCGGGCCGACGACGACCTGCTCGGGGCGCAGCACGACCGTTCCCCGCGGTCCCGCGGCACCGCCCAGCCGCACCGGCAGCGTGCCCAGCGCACACTCGGCGACGTCGTCGCGCCGCACCGCATCGAGCACCACAGCCTCGCCGACGAACGTCGCCACGTCGAGGTCGTGCGGAGCGGCGTACAGGTCGGCGGGGGTGGCTGCCTGCACGACGCGACCGCCGGACAGCACCGCGACGAGGTCCGCCATCGACAGCGCCTCCTGCTGGTCGTGGGTGACCAACACGGCGGTGGCCCCCGCGGTGCGCAGGGCCTGGCGGACATCCTCGCGGACCGCGGCCCGCAGCCCGGTGTCCAGCGCGCTGAACGGCTCGTCGAGCAGCACCAGTGCGGGGTCGGGGGCCAATGCCCTGGCGAGTGCGACCCGCTGCTGCTGCCCGCCGGACAGCTCGTGCGCCATCCGGTCGCCGTAGCCGCCGAGGCCGACGAGATCCAGCATCTCGGCGACCCGCGCGGTGCCGCGGCGCTTCCGGGGCAGCCCGAACGCGATGTTGCCCGCAACCGAGAGGTGCGGGAACAGCGCGCCCTCCTGCGGCACCACGCCCACCCGTCGCCGTTCCGGGGGCAGCGCGTCCCGCGGGCCTGCCACGACGCGGCCGCCGATGGCCACCTCGCCGGAGTCGGCGGTGTCGAACCCTGCGACGATCCGCAACAGCGTCGTCTTACCGCAGCCGGACGGGCCGAGCACGGCGGCGAGGGTGCCCTCTCCGACGGTGAGGTCCACCCCGCGCAGCACGTCGGTGACCCCGAAGCGCTTCGTGAGACCACGCACGACCAGTTCGCTGCTGTGCACGATGGTTCGCTCACTCACGTCGCGTCCTCCTTCTCCTCCGGCACCCAGCGGCGCCCGAGCAGGAACGTGGGCAGCGCCGCGAGCAGGATCAGCGCGGCGGCGTAGGGCGCGGCGCCCGCGTAGGCACCGATCTCCGTCTGGCTCCACAGCTTCGTGGCGAGCGTCTCCATCCCGGTCGGCCGCAGCAGCAGCGTCGCGGGCAGCTCCTTCATGCAGGTGAGGAACACCAACGCGGCGCCGGCCGCCACCCCTGGTCCGGCCAGCGGCACGGTGACCGAGCGCAGCACTCCGCCGGGCGTACGGCCGAGGGACCGCGCGACCTCCTCCAGCGCGGGCGGCGACTGTGCGACCGACGCCCGCACCGCGGCCACCGCAGCCGGAAGGAACAGCACGGCGTAGGCGAGGACGAGGATCGGCACCTCCTGGTACACCGGCCGGGCGTAGCGCACCGCGAGGAACACCAGCGACAGCGCCACCACGATCCCTGGCAGCGCATGCCCGGCGTACGCGGCCTGTTCGAGCAGCCGCGGGACCCGACCCCGGTAGCGGGCCGCGATCACCCCGACCGGCACGGCCAACGCCACCGCCGCCAGCGCCCCCAGTGCGGAGACGCCGAGCGTGGCGAGCGCGGCGGCCCCGAGCTCCGCCCCGTCGAACCCGGCGGAGCTGCCGCGCGTCAGCCAGTACGCGAGCGCCGCGAACGGGACGCCGAGCGCCAGCGCCACGACGCCCACACACCACGCCAGCGCGGGTGCGGTCCAGGC
>JALYQB010000355.1 GCA_030856045.1 Actinomycetota bacterium | reverse complement strand
CAGCGGTGCTGGACTGGCACCCGGAACCCACCGTGATCTGCGACGGCGCGGAGCTGCGCAGCACGGTGACCGTCACATTGCAGCCAGGGGCTCGGGCGCTGCTGCGCGAGGAGGTGGTGCTCGGCCGGGCCGGCCAGCGCGGCGGACGCTTCCGCGGCGAACTCACCGTCGAGCTGGATGGTGCATCGCTGCTGGCCCACACCCTGCTGCTGGACGGCGCCGACCCGGCGCTCACCGGCCCTGCAGGCACCGGTGGCGCCCGTGCCGTCGGAACGCTGGCGATGCTGGGGGAGGGAGTCGGTGGGCCGCTGGAGCACGCCGGCGAGGAGCCGGGCCTTCGCTGGGCCCGCTCGGCCCTCGACGGCCCAGGCTGGTTGCTCCTCGCCCTTGGTGACAGCCCCGCAGCCGTCACCCGGCTCCTCGACCAGGCCACACAGGAGGTTGGTGCATGCGTCGCCCTGTCGCGGACCAGCGGGACCTGACGCCCAAGACTTAGTCGGAATTCTGACCACCTCTGGGCTAGACTCGGCCCATGTCAGGAACCACGCTGTCCCTCAGCGATGCCAAGGCCCGGCTGTCTGAGCTCGGTCGGCGGGTCAGCGAGCAGCACGAGCGGATCACCGTCACACGTAACGGCGAGGAACAGTTCGTGCTGGTATCGATCGACGACCTGGAGGGGCTCGAAATCACGCTGGAGGCGCTCAGCGACGAGGGGACCGTCGCACGGATCGCGGAGAGCCTTGCCAGCCTCGAATCCGGTGACCGTGGCGCGACCGTCGCCGAGCTCCGCACGGACCTTGCCCGCCGCCGCGCGGGAGCGTGAGCGGGCACTCGGCCGGGCGTTTCGAGGTTCGGGTCCAACCCTCGGCGCGGCGTGCCTTGGCCGAACGGTTGCCGGAGGCAGTTGCGGCTGCCGTACTGGACTTCTTCGACGGACCGCTAGCTGAGGACCCGCTCCGGGTGGGCAGGCCACTGGTCGGCCGTTTGCCGGTTGCCTGGGCGCGCGGCGGGGCACATATCGCGTCGTCTATCGCGTCGATCTCGACCACCGCACGGTCCAGGTCCTCGACATCGACCACCGCTCCACCGTGTATCGGCGACGCTGACCGCCACCGGATCTGGAGCGGTGTTGCCGACTGGGCTACGGGTGCCACGACCAGCGGGCATGCCGCCTACATGCCGGCTTCCACCTCAGCTCAAGTCGGCCAGAGCCTTGGCGATGAGGTCGCGGGCGGATCGCCCGTATACGGCGGAACGGTGGAGCAGAGCGAACGCCTTGGCGTACAAGGCGAGCTCTCGCGGCTGGGTGACGGTCAGCTCAGCGGAGTAAGTCTCGACCATCACCATACGGTCGTCGAAAATGATGAAGGCGTTGCCAGGCCAGATATGATACAGGGATCTCATGGGAATAATCCCAAGATTTAGCCGCGGCAACGATATGCTGGCCAGCAGGCGGTCCAGTTGACCGCGCATCACGTCCGGCCCGCCAATGTTGGTGTGTAGCGCCTGTTCGCCGAGCACCACGTTGTACCGGCGGTCGCCGCGGTAGAGGAACTGTTGCCGCTCCATACGCGCAGCCACCCCGGCGTCGATGTCGTCAGGGATCTCGAAGAAATCGATCACCTGTCGAAAGACCGCAGCGGCGTATTCCGCTGTCTGGACAGTTCCCCACACGACAGTCGGGTTGTACACTCGGAATATCTTCGTCTTCCGGTACAGGGATAATGATCGCTGCTGGCGTACCTTTACGCCGGTCTGGAGTGTACGCCGCCATTCGAGCCACATGGTCTCGATATGGCGGACCGTGGCGATCAGGTCGGGGATTTGGTCTTCGGCATTGCTGTGTCGGCACCACGCGCGGATGTCGTCCTCACTGGCGTTCTGCTTCCCATGTTCGATCTTGCTGATCTTGGAGAGTTGCCAACCCGTCAGGTCAGCAAGCGCTCGGCCGGCGAGCCCCGCATCCTTGCGAAGATCACGCAGGCGAGCACCGAAAGCTTCTCGTGCTTGCTGGGCTTGATTGGACACCGCAGGGGCTCAGACCAGCTCATATTTGCTGTGGGGGATGGCGACGGCCCAAAGCTGATCACGGACTCGGACGCAATCGGCGACGATGGCACGATCAGTGATGATCCCGTGTCCCTGCACGCTGCCGTCGTCACGGAAGTGCCCGACGGCGACCAACCGATCATCAAAGAGCCACCAGTCATTTCCTCCCACCGGAAAGACGATTTCGTCGGGTATAAGATGGCGAGGCAACCAACGGATGTCTTCGCCAACCTCCAGGTTGAGTACAGTGGTGGCGTGCTCCCATGTGATGTAGTCGGTGATCGGCTCGCTGACGACCCTGACCCGGCGTACAGTCTTGCCGGCCTGTGTGGCGTTGCGGATCCTGGCTTGCCAGGGCTGGAGCCACGCGAAGTCGTCGGGCTCGCCTTTCAGCCACTTGGCGAATGGGCCATCCTCGATGGCCGTGGCATATGCGTCCTTCAATTCCAGGTGGAAGGCGTCCCACTCGACGAACGTCGTGATCAGTTCGTCGCGCTGCTCACTTGTGATCAACTCCAAGATCGTCCTCCTCCAGCAGTAGTGCTCTGATGGCGGTTCTGGTGACCTCCACACAGTCCTCGAACTCCGGGATGATCATCTGCTCGCGGGCCGCCGCATCGGCGACGCGCTTGCCCGCAACGATGTAGGTACCCTCGACCGTGACGTGCACGATGGGTGGCGCCCAGTTGGCTATCACCCCGTGAACGCCGTCCTTCGCGAGGTGGACGAACAGCGCGGCTGGCACTTCCACGCATGTCTCGTCGTCGGGCGGGTCCAGCTTGGCGAGGACCTCGGGATCGGTCACCTTCCAGCCCTGGACGACGTAGGAGTCACGGTCGGTGACATACAGAGTCGGGGAGTCTCCCGGGACCGAGTTCTTGCCCAGAAACTGTAGTTGCATGGTCACTCTCCTGTCTGACAGTTGCCTGAACTTGCCACACGCAGAGATCGTCCAACTGCTCCACTTGCTGGTCAAGGCTAGCGGCAAACATGGGCAACATCTCGTTGAAGCCAGGAAGCACCGGACGCCGGTGTCACCGAGGTGAACGAGCCCTGCGTGAACCGCGCGACAGGTGATGCGAGTGCAACGCAGTAGTTACAGCATGGTCATGGTGGTGTCGTCTGATGGTTTCCGACTCACTCCAATGGTGAGGCGCATCTAGGGTTCCGCTCTCCGCGCAGGGGAGGCCTGGTCCGAGAGGTGCAGGCGGATCGGCACCACCGACCGCTCCACGGCGGGACAAAAGCCCGGGAGGTCAGCCGCGCCCGGCTGCCTACCCGCCGGGCGCCGACTCCCGGAGGCCGGCGCGATGGGTGAACTGCACGACAACTACGGACCGGAAGCCCGCTTCGCCGTCGAGGCCGAGACGACGCTGCCCACCACGAAGTGGGAGCAGGAGGTCGCTCGCGGGCTGGAACTGGGCCTGCCCGGGGCCGATTCGATCGTCGACAAGCGCATCCCCACGTTCTCCCACGGGGAGCTGCCGCACTTCGCCGGGATCAACACCTTCCTCAAGGCGCCCTACGTCGAGGACGTCCGGCGCTGCGGCGAGTACGACGTGGCGGTGCTCGGCGCCCCCTTCGACGGCGGCACCACCTACCGCTCGGGCACCCGATTCGGCCCGCAGGGCATCCGCAAGATCTCCGCGCTCTACGGGCCGTACAGCTTCGAGCTCGGGGTCGACCTGCGCGAGTCGATCACGATCGCCGACCTGGGCGACATCTTCACCATCCCGGGCAACATCGAGAAGACCTTCGACCAGATCTCCAAGGCCGTCGGGCACGTCTACGCCTCCGGGGCGCTGCCGGTGGTGCTCGGCGGCGACCACTCCATCGGCTACCCGACGACGCGCGCGGTCGCCGAGCAGCTGGGCGGCGGCAAGCTCGGGATCATCCACTTCGACCGCCACGTCGACACCCAGGAGACCGACCTCGACGAGCGGATGCACACCACGCCGTGGTTCCACGCCACTGACCTCCCGAACGTGCCGCCGGAGAACCTGGTGCAGATCGGCATCGGAGGCTGGCAGGCACCGCGGCCGGGCGTGCAGGTCGGGCGGGAGCGCGGCACCACGATCATGACGGTCACCGACTGCGTCGAGATGGGCATCGAGGCCGCCGCGCAGCGCGCGCTGGACGTGGCCTGGGACGGCACCGACGCGGTGTGGCTGTCCTTCGACGTCGACTGCCTGGACGCCGCGTTCGTCCCCGGGACCGGCTGGCCCGAACCCGGCGGGTTCCTGCCCCGTGAGGTGCTCAAGTTCATCCAGCTCATCGCAGCGCGACCGCTGGCCGGCATCGAGGTGGTGGAGTGCTCACCGCCCTACGACAACGCCGAGATCACCGCATTGATCGCCACCCGCGTCATCTGCGACACCCTCGGCTGCCTCGTGCGGGCTGGGCACCTGCCCCGGACGTCAGCCTGACGCCCCTGCCCACGGAGGAAGATCATGATCATCTTTGGTGTCGGAGCTGGCGTCCTGTTGATGGTCGTCATCGGGATCGCGGTGAGCCGCAAGGTCGGCGGGGACAGCACGAACTATCTCGTCGCGGGGCGCGGACTGGCGGTACCGCTGGTCGGCGCCGCGCTCATGGGCCAGGCGG
>JALYQB010000342.1 GCA_030856045.1 Actinomycetota bacterium | reverse complement strand
TGCGAGCCCTGGCTCGCAACGCCACTCACGGGAGGATCAGCCGCCCTGGTCGCCGGGCTGGCCCACTCCGGTATCGTCAGCCCTCTTCGGAGACGCCGCTGGTCTCATCGCCAGTTGTGCCGGTCGGACGCCCGGACGCACCCTTCGTGCCCTCCTTGCCCTCCTGACCGGCGTGGGACTCGCCGCGGGTGCTGATGTTCTCGCCGACACCGAGCGCGGGCTCCGGGGTCATGTCGGTGTCGCCGACGCCACCCTCCTCCTCGTCAGAGACGATTCGACCTTCGGAGACGGGGCCGGTCTTTCCGGACGACGCGCTGATCGGGGCGTCCTGGATCGGGTCGGACTCGTCCTTGCCGTAGGGCGGGATTGTGCCCTGCGGCTCGTCGGTGCCGCCTGTGGTGGGACTCGTGCTCATTCGCCTGTCCTCCTTTTAGCAGATACGTGGTAAAGGATCCCCGATTAGCATGTCAACTATGCGCGTCCCTCCGAATTCCGTCCGAAGGAGTACCAGTGTGGGTGGATCCGCCTTGACCTCACCGATGATGGCGGCGCCGGCGCCCAGGGGGTGCGAGCGGAGCGCGGCGAGCGCGGCGTCAGCCTGTGTCCCGTCGACCACGATGACCATCCGGCCCTCGCACGCGACGTAGAGCGGGTCGATGCCCAGGATCTCCGACGCGCCGCGCACCTCGGTCCGCATCGGCACGCTGGCCTCGTCGACCACGACCGCCACATCCGATGCCACCGCCACCTCGTTCAGGATGGTGGCGACACCGCCACGGGTGGCGTCGCGCAGGCAACGGACGCCGTCGACGGAGGACAGCAGCGTGTCCACCAGGCCGGCCAGCGGAGCGGTGTCCGACGTGATGTCGGAACTGATGTCCAGCTCCCCGCGAGCCAGCATGATCGTGACACCGTGGTCGCCGATCGGCCCCGAGACCAGCACCTTGTCACCGGGGCGCGCGCGCCCGGCCTCGAGCGTGACCTCGCGTTCCAGCACGCCGACGCCCGCCGTGTTGATGTAGCAGCCGTCCGCCTTGCCTCGCTGGACCACCTTGGTGTCCCCGGTGACGATCGTGACGCCCGCGGCCGTTGCCGCCGCCGCCATCGACGCCGCGATCCGCTGCAGGTCCGCGATGGCGAACCCCTCCTCGAGGATGAACCCCGCCGACAGGTGCAGCGGCCGCGCGCCGGACATCGCGAGATCGTTCACGGTGCCGTTCACGGCGAGCTCTCCGATGTCGCCGCCGGGGAAGAACAGCGGTGACACCACGTAGGAGTCGGTCGTGAACGCCAGCCGACCCTCCGCGACCGGGAAGACGGCCTGATCCTCCATCTTCTCCAACATGGGGTTACGGAAGGCGTCGAGGAACACCGCCTCGATCAGGGTGTGCGTGGCCTTGCCACCCGCGCCGTGGGCCATCGTGATCCGCTCCTCGCGGATCTTGGCCTTGCGGCGCCGCGCCTTGTCGATGCGGTCCAGGACCTGCTGCTCCCGGCCGCGGTGCTCCGACCCGATCACGTGCTCGTCCTGCCCGGCCTCGTCGGTGACGTGGTTCTCGTGCAGGTCCCGCGCGCTCACGAGCTTGGTACCCGGACCGTCGGGCTCGGGAGTGCCGTCGCCTGCCGCACCCGGTCACGACTGAAGCGTCCGAAGTTGTAGTACGCAGCGCAAGCACCCTCCGAGGACACCATGCAGGTGCCGATCGGCGTCTCGGGTGTGCAGGCGGTACCGAAGACCTTGCACTCCCACGGCTTCAGCACACCCTTGAGCACCTCCCCGCACTGGCATGCCTTGGGATCGGCCACGCGGACGCCGGGCACATCGAAGACCCGTTCGGCGTCGTGCACGGCGTAGGCCTCCCGCACCTGGAGCGCAGAGTGCGAGATGAAGCCCAGCCCCCGCCACTCGAAGTACGGCCGCAGCTCCATCGTCTCGCCGATGGCCTTCAGCGCCCGCGGGTTGCCGTCCCATGGCACGACCCGGCTGTACTGGTTCTCCACCTCCGAGCGGCCCTCTGCAAGCTGGATGAGCAGCTGGTAGACGGACTGCAGGATGTCGAGCGGTTCGAAGCCAGCACAGACCAGGGGCTTGTTGTGGTCACGGGCGATGAAGTCATACGGTCGGCAGCCGATGACCGTGGAGACATGGCCCGGGCCGATGAACCCGTCCAGGCGCAGGTCCGGCGAGTCCAGGATCGCCTTGATGGCTGGGATGATCGTGACGTGGTTGCAGAAGATCGAGAAGTTCTCGAGCCCCTCCGCAGCCGCCCGCAGGACGGTCATCGCGGTGGACGGCGCTGTCGTCTCGAATCCGATCGCCATGAACACCACCCGCTTGTCCGGGTTCTCCCGGGCGATCTTCAACGAGTCGAGCGGCGAGTAGACCATCCGGATGTCGGCACCCGCGGCGTTGGCGTCGAGGAACGACCCGTTGCCGCCCGGCACCCGCATCATGTCGCCGAAGGTGGTCATGATGACGTCGGGCTGCTCGGCGATGGCGATCGCATCGTCCACCCGGCCCATCGGAATCACACAGACGGGACAGCCAGGACCGTGCACGAGCGTCACGGTCTCCGGCAGGTAGTCCTCCAGCCCGTGCTTGTAGATGGTGTGGGTGTGCCCTCCGCACACCTCCATGAACTTATAGTGGCGACCCGGCTCGCACAGCGCACTGATCTGCGCGGAGAGCGCCCTGGCCTTCGCCGCATCGCGGAACTCATCGACAAAACGCACAGCAACGCACTCCTATTCAATCCGCGATTCGAGCAGGGCCGCCATCTCTTCCTCGTAGGCTTGCCCGATCCCTTCCAGAAATTCCATCGCAGCCTTCGCCTCCTCTTCGTCGATCTTGGACATCGCGAAGCCGACGTGGATCAACACCCAGTCACCGGGACCGACCTCGCCCTTGTCGAGGAGTCCGATGTTGATCGCGCGTTTGACACCGCTGACGTCCACCATGGCGAGATCGGGCCGGTCGACGAGGATCTCGACGACTTCTCCGGGTATGCCGAGGCACATGCGAGCACCACTTCCTGAGGGGTCGGACGGGTAAAGGACCTGGCGTCACATCCGGCGTAGCCGGAGGTACCGGGTAATGTCCTTCGCCGTGACTGCGATCGGGACCACCACCACCAGCACCACGATGGCGATCAGCAACCATGCCCACCAAGCCATTTGCACACTCCTTGAATCGAATGATGGGGGTCACATGTCGCGGATCTTGCGGTAACGGGCAACGTCCGGCATCGACATGACCACAGCCGCAGCCACTGCCATGACCAACGCCGAGACGAAAACCTTGCGCTTCCTCATCGGGTTCACCTCCCCTCCTGGGTCGTAACGGCCGGCCTGGCGCCGGACTCCTCGCCTATCATTCGCCGAAGCTCGGTAACCGCGACGTCCACCGCAGCGGTCACCGGCTCGGACAGCCCCATTCGCTCCTCCACGACGGCCGGTTCGCAGCCGAGCACGAACACCCGACCGGGCGTACCGCCCAGCATCTCCAGCAACCCGATCACCTGCGCAGGGTCCATGCCGTGGGCGTCCAGCACCGCGCCCTGCTCGACGAGCTCGTCCGACGTGGGCACGGGCGGCAGGTCGTCCGCGCCGACCTCGACGATGTAGACGTCACCGGGCGCACCGCCGCGGGCCGAGGCGTCGACGAGAATGGTGCTGTCGTAGCCCTCGAGCATCTCGTAGGCCAGGTGAAGCCCGCGGATACCGAAGTCGACCACCTTCACGCCGTCGGGCTGCGGCTCACCGAAGAGGCGGTTGACGACCTCGACGCCGAACCCGTCGTCGCCGAGGAACACGTTGCCGATGCCGGCGACCAGCACCCGGGGTGGCGATGTCACGACCCCACCGCCAGTGGCTCGACCTCGTCGGGCGAGAAGTAAAGATAGCGGCCGTGCGCCATCATGATCTCGGCTGCCTCCGGATCGTCGTCCGGGGTCACCGCCAGGTGCCACTCGTCGTCGACACTGCACAGCACCGCGGCCACGGTCGCGACCTTGCCGTTCAAGAACATGTCCTGCGCGTCGGTGCGGTTGCCCCGCGGGCGCAGCAGCACGCGGCTCCCCCGCGCCAAGGACACGCCGCCGACGACCACCGAATCGGTCTCCGGTGAGAACGAGGCGTCGGTGCCCGGATCCCACCACGGCACGAGCTCCGACGGGTCGCCCTCCTCCGGTGCGGGAACCCCGGGCTCCTGGACGCCGCGCAAGTAGCGGATCGCGCCGTGGAGCCGGTCGAGCACGTCCTGCGGCATGTTGTCGACCCGATCGATGATCTCCGCAGCACGTGGGTCGGTGGCCCGGGCTTCGCGCTTCTCGTCGTCGGTCAGCACCATCGTGCGCAGGGTGAGGATCTCGTCGTTCTCCAGGCCGTCGAAGAGGTCGCCGGGGCTCTCCGGCGCGATCGACGGGTAGTCGTAGAGGATGATGGGCGAGGCCAGGACGACATCGCGCCGCTTGTCCTCGCCGACCAGCACAGGCCACACGCCGACGTTCTCGCAGGCCTCCGCGAGGGGCTTCGCCCACTCGGGGGGCTCCAGCAGGGACAGGAACTCGCCCCCGGTCGCAGCGATGACGGTGTGCGCCGCGACGAAGGCGAGCCGCAGCGCGTCCTCCCGCGTCGTCGCCGGTTCGGTCGACGCGTTCTCAAGCCGCACGTGCAGCCGCACCACCCCATAGGGGCCGGCGTCGCGCTGCGCGGCCAGGTGCAGCAGCCCGTCGAGCTGTCGACGCACGCGGATCGTGCGGCCGAGTACCGTGCCCGCGGCGTCGACGACCGGTTCCTCGATGCGGTCCGCGGGAATGCGGATGGGCACCGCCCGCTCGTGCTCCAGCAGCTCGGCGAGCACGACGTCGACGTCGTGCTCGGTCTCCACCGCTTCGTCCCAGGTGAGGTGCTCCACGCCGTCGACGTCGAGCGACGGCACGGGTGAGAAGCCGTCCTCCGTCACGCGCTCGAGGTCCTTGGTCTGCACGTGCAGGAACCGCACCCGCAGGTGAAGCACGGCGTCGTCCTCAGGCTCGAGGAGGCACTCCGCCTGGTGCGACCACGGCTCGGGGTACTCGCCGTCCGCCCAGCTGCGCGGCATGAGCACGCCCCATTGCCAACGCACCTGGTTCTTCGCCGCGGACGCGCGGTACGGGTAGAGGAGATATCCCTCGAACAGCACCGCGTCGGCCACCCGGCGCGCAGGGGCGAACAGGTCCTCCGTTGCGGTCACGGCTCCTCCCCCGCCTGCTTCAGCAGTGCCGCGAACGCCTCGTCCCAGTTCGAGAGCACGTTGCGGCCCTTGTAGCGCTGCAGCGCGTCGAGCGTGTCGCGGCGCATCCGGATCCATCCGCTGCCGGGGAAGAATCGGTCCATCAGCTCCTCCCACACCGAGACGGGCACCCGGTAGCGGTCCTCGAGATGCCAGGGCACCTGCTCGACTTGGAACCCGCTGTCGTCCTTCTTGAACAGCGTGCCGCTGAACAGCAGCAGCATCGGGATCTCGCCGCTACGGAGGCTGTGGAAGTACTTAGCCGCACCGACCTCGAAGTCGTAGGTGCAGGGCACCGGCACGTCGATCTCGGTCTGCCCGGTGAAGCTCGGGACCATCAGGCCCACGAGCGCGAACTGCATCGGCTTCAGGCTGTCGCCCCACTGGGGCGTATCGCCGAACAGCTCGAACAGCCGATCGCCCTCCGCCGCGTCGTAGCGACGCCGGTTCGGCTCGATCCGGATCTGACACCGGAGTGCGATCGCGTGGACCTTGACCCCGCTGGTCTCGGTGATCCGCAACCGGAACAGCAGCGTCGGCGACGCGGCGTACCGGTCCGGTTGCACGTCGACGCAGGTGAACCCGAGTTCGCTCACGAGGCTTTCTCCGACCGCTCGCGCACCGTCTCGAAGAACGCGGCGATCTCCTCGTGGGCCTGCTCCCCGCCGTCGAAGCCCTGCCAGTGCATCCGTACCCGCGCGACCAGCTCGTAGCAGGCGGTGATGGGGACGACGAACGCCTCGAAGCCGTCCTCGGTGCGCTGTACCAGCACGGCCTCCACGTCCGGGGCCGCCGACGCGAACACCGGGTTCTCCTCGACCACCTCCACCCAGCTCTCCAGCGACAGCAGGGACTGGGTCGCCCCCGCCGGGCTGGGGTAGAACGCCACCCACTCCTCCGTCTCCGCATCCGAGTTCCGGAACAGGAACGCGATGCGGACCGGAATCTGCAGCTGGTCCCACTGCACCGGGGTCAGCGCGACGCCCGGGTGGTGCACGAAGCGCTCGGGCACCGCCTGATAGTGCCCCGAAGCCGCACCCCGGTGGGTGAACAGGAGGTAGCACGGGCGGCAGGCGCACCGGATCGAGCGGTGCTCCAGATCCACCACATGGCCGTGACCGGGGACGGCCACGGTCCCCTCCGGGCCGCATGGCGACCCGCACAACTCGCACCGCTCCACCGGGGCGGCGACCGGGGCGGGGGGGG
>JALYQB010000324.1 GCA_030856045.1 Actinomycetota bacterium | reverse complement strand
GCCCGGACGCGCGCTACGAGCAGCGCGAGGCCGTCGAGCTCGCCCTCGTCGCCGCCCTACGGCACCGACGCTGTGCTGCTGCTGCGCGCCGGAGGGCACGCCCGGGCACTGGGTGGCCTACTTCGCCGTCGCGGACGTCGACACCTCGGTGGCCGCGGCGGAGCGCGGTGGCGGCAGCTGCGTGCGGCCCGCCCAGGACACGCCGTTCGGCCGGATGGCGTCCCTTGTCGACCCCTTCGGTGCCGCGTTCGCGGTGCACGGGCCGACGCGCGACGGCGGTTGACGCGACGCGGTCGACACGTCCTGGCGAGCGAGCGACACCGGGTCGGGTCCGGTCACGCTGCCCGTCGCCGGAGCGAGCGATAGAGCGTCAGGTGGCGCTGCGCCGCGGCCGACCAGGTGTGGCGAGCGGCGAGCCGGCGTCCGGCCTCACGCCCGGCGGGGTCCTCGTGGGACAGCGCGGCGACGAGCTCGCTGGCGAGACCGTCCGGGTCGTCGGCGAACCGCGCGACCGCTCCGAACACCTCCCGCAGTACGGGGAGGTCACGGGTCACCACCGGGACGCCTGCCGCGAGCGCCTCCATCGCGGCCAGCCCGAATCCCTCCTTGGTCGAGGGAAAGGCGAACGCGCTCGCCGCGGCCACCAGGGTGGGGAGCGCGCCGTGCGCGACGGCGCCGAGCACGACGGGTTCGGTGCCGAGCTCTGCAGCGCGCCGCTCCCACCGGGCGCGGTAGTCGCGGTAGTCGAACAGCGTGTCGCCCCCGGCGATCACCAACCGGACCTCCGGCAGCGTCCCTCGCATCCTCGCGTGGGCTTCGAGCAGGTCCAGCGAACCCTTGCGCGGCTCGATGCCGCCGACCGCGAGCACGTACGGCCCGAACCGCTCACGCCACCCCCGGCGCAGCTCCTGGAAGGCGGGACCAGCGGCGGCGGCGAACCGGACCGCCGCCACACCGCTGGGGATCACGGTCGCCGTCAGGCCCCACCGATCGGCGAGTTCCGCCGCCACCGCCTCGGAGACGCACACACGCGCGGAGGGCTCCACGATCGCGCGTTCGTGGCACGCGGCCAGCTCCGGCGTCGTGAAGTCGTCGACGTGGTGCACCGTGCGCACGCAGTCGTCGACGGCGTTGGCGCTGATGCAGTCCTGCGCGTGCACGATGTCGTACCCCGAGGCCTCGAAGGCCGCTCGCAGCACTGCGATCGACCGCAGGATCCGCGGGCCGGTCCCCTCGCCTGCGACATCCGGGAACGGCACGACCCGAACCCGCACCCGCGGGTCCACCGGACGGAAGAAGCCGGTGTCGCCACCGCGCCCCAGCGACCACACCGTCACGTCCTGGCCTGCTGCGGCCAGCGCCTCGGCGAGCGCGAGTGTGTGCACCACGGCGCCCCGTGGTTTCGTGGAGTAGGTGAGCAGCGCGATGGACAGCGGCGTCACCGGTAGACCTCCGGCCTGCGTTCTTCGAGGTGCTTGAGCACCCGCCGCGCGCGGGTGAGCTCTGCCTGGACGTCCAGCTCGGCCACCGCGAACCCCGCCTTGCTCCAGGTGCGGGCAAGGATGTCCCCACCGGGCCCGACCACCTTGGCCTGGCCGAGGAAGCGCATCCCGTCCAGCGCGCCCGTCTGGTTGGAGGAGACGACGACCACCTGGTTCTCCGCGGCGCGGGAGCGGTCGTACAGGTCGAACAGCCGTGACTGCCGGTCCTGCGCCATCCGCGGCGCTCGGTTGGTGATGCTGGTCGGCCAGGCGGAGAGGCAGGCGAGCACCTCGGCGCCATCCAGCGCCAGCGACCGCGCCGCCTCCGGGAAGGTCTTGTCGTAGTCGACGAGCATGCCCAGTCTGCCGACGGGAGTGTCGAACGCGGCGAAGCCGTCACCGGCCGAGTAGGCGGCCGCCTCGCCCGCCGGCAGGTGCACCTTGCGGTGCCGACCGAGCACGCCGTCGCCGGACACGCAGACGGCGCTGTTGTACCGCGTGTCGCCGTCGGCCTCGCAGTACCCTATGCACACCACCATCTCGGCGGCCAGTGCGGCCACTGCGCGCAGGTGTGCGCCATCCGTCTCCAGCGCGGGCGGCAGCAAGGCCGGATCGGGGTGGCGCAGGTCGGCCAGGTAACCACCGAGCGCTGCGTCCGGGAGCACGACCAGCTTCACCCCGAGCTGGCGGGCGTGCTCGATGAGCGTGGCGACGCGCTGCATGCCGAAGTCGAGGTCGCGACCGAAGTTCGCGGCCACCGCGGCGATCCTGGCCAAGGCCATGGCGGCGTCATGTCGCCGCGATCGCCGGACCGGTCGTGGGTTCGGCGCCCCGCCACCGGTAGGTGTCCGGACGGCGATCGCGCAGATGCCCCATCGAACGGCGGGCCGTCTCCAGCGCCCCGCGCACGTCCAGCTCGGCGGTGGCAACCCCCTCGGCGACCCCGGTGTCGGCCAGGATCTCCCCTCCGGGGGCGACGACCTTCGCGCTGGCGACGAAGCGCAGCGCCCCGAAGGTGCCGGACTGGTTCGCCGACAGCCACACGACCTGGTTCTCCAGCGCCCTGGCCTGGTCGAACAGGTCGAACCGCCGCTTCCAGCGATCCCGAGCCAGGTCCGGATCGGGGTTCGAGCTGCTCCCGGGCCACGCCGACATGCACACTACGACCTCGGCCCCGTCGAGTGCGAGCGTGCGCGCCGACTCGGGAAACGCCTTGTCGTAGCAGATCATCATGCCGAGTCGGCCGACCGGCGTGTCGAAGGCGGCGAACCCGTCGCCCGGGCGGTAGCTGGTGTCCTCCGACAGCGGTTGGTGCACCTTGCGGTGGTGGCCGAGCACCCCGTCGCCGGTCACGCAGACCGCGCTGTTGTACCGGCACTCACCCGCGTCCTCGCAGTACCCGGCGGTCACCACGATGTCGCCGGCCAGTGCCGCCAGCCGCTCGATCTCGGGGCCGTCGGGTCGCAGCGCCGGCGGGCCGTCGGCATCATTGTCGCCCTCCAGGTTCGCCAGGTACCCCCCGAGGCAGGCCTCCGGCAGCGCGAGCAAGCCCACGCCGTCGGCCCTGGCCCCGTCGATCAGCGCGGTGATCCGGTCGAAGGCGTTCTCGAGGTCGCGGTCGAACGGTGCCGCGACCGCCGTCATCCGCAGCGCCTCTCCCGTGCTCATGCGATCCCCATCCCTGTCACACCCGCCGTGACCGCCTCGGTGTCCGTCCCGTCGGGCCAGCGCAGCCGGACACCGTGCCCGGCCACCAGCTCGCCGCAGTCGGCGGTGCATGCCGGCCCGGCCGTCGGCGCCGGTACGCCCGGATCGTCCGCGGTGAGCATGGCGAAACCCGGGAAGCAGGTGACCCAGTCGCCGACCGTGGCCCCGGCAGGCCGCGGGACCCTGGCCACGTCCAGCACCGCACCGCAGCCGCTGGCCTCGGCGAGCATGCCGAGGGTGCCTGCGATGCCGGCCATCGACACGTCCTTGGCCGCCGCGGGCCGCGAGGTGGCCACGGACGCGAGCATGGCCCGCAGCTCCGGCCCGCTGCGGTGCGAGGTGGAGTCCCACTGCCGCCCGGAGTACCCGGGCCGCCAGCACCCGTCGGTGTCCGCGGTCAGCCGCACGCGGTGTCCCGGCCGGCCACCGCCGCCGGGTACCGGGTGTGCGGTGCGGCCCAGCGCCGTGACCACCAGCGAGGCCGGCACTCCGAACTGCGTGTGCCCGCCGAGCACGGTCACCCCGTAAGCCTGCGCGGCCCGCCGGAGCCCGCGCAGCACCCGCGCGGCGAAGGACGCGTTCCGCGCACCGATGGCGTCCAGCAGCCCGACCGGCTCGGCGCCCATCGCGGCGAGGTCGTTGACGTTGACCAGCACCGAGCACCAACCCGCCCAGTCCGGATCGCGCTCCACCATGGACGGCACGATCGCGTCGCACGCCGCGACCACGTCGGAGCCGGGCACGGGCGCGCCGTCGTCGCCGACGAAGCCGGCACCGCCGGGAGCCATGGTGGCCAGCAGCGGGCCGAGGTCGCGCTTGGTCGCGGCGACCAGTGCGGCTATTCGGCCGATCGGCCAGCGCATCAGCACATGCGGCGTCCCGGCCACCGTGGCCGGGCCGACCGGCTCCCACCCGATGCGGCGGAACATCCGCGCGGTGGTGCCCAGCACAGTCGCTTCGAACCGCAGCACCCCGGCGTTCTCGGCGTACGCACAGGCTGCGCGCACCAGCGCACCGCCCACGCCCGGGCCGGCTCCGGCGGCGGGATCGACGACCAGCCGCCCGCCGTACCACCACCCCAGATCCGGCCCGTCGTCCATTGGCCCGAGGCGGACACCGCCGATGACCTCACCGGAGACCTCCCGCGCGACCAGGACGACCGTTCGCGGGTCCGCATCGCGGGAGTCCAGGTCGTGACCGGCGAACAGGCCCAGCTGGTGCACGAACACTGTGCGGCGCAGGGCGCGGTAGGCGGACACGTCGTGCTTGTCGGTGGCGGGCTCGATGCGCAGCGGCGGCAGCCGCGGTGACGGGATCGCGCTGCCGAGCAGCGCCGAGCCCAGGTCCTGCCCGAGGTCGTCGGTGACACTCATCCGCTCACCCGCCCGCGGCCTGCAGCGCGCTGCACGCCCCGCAGGCCGCGCACCCGGCC
>JALYQB010000188.1 GCA_030856045.1 Actinomycetota bacterium | reverse complement strand
CCCCGCTGCCCGACGCATTCGCCTTCATCGACGCCACCTGCGCCCAACCCCACCACGTGCTACTCACGCCGGGTTCGCGTCACCTCGCCCTGCTGCGCCGGTGCTGCGAGCAGGCCGATGCCGTCGGTGATCTTGTCCCCGACGCCGTCCTGGTCGCACTCGCCGTCGAGCACGGCTGCAAGATCGTGACCCTCGACCGCGACTTCGCCCGGTTCGAGTCGATCCGCCACAAGCGACCGGAGCTCTCCGAAGGTTCCTGACGCTGGGACCGGCTCGATGCCTACTGTTATTTCCGACCACCACCGCGGTGTCGGGGTGAGGAGGGAATGGTCAGATCGCCTAGCGCGCTTGCCGCTTGCATGTCTAGCGCGCTATACATACGATCGTGGTGAACAAGCGAATCAAGTCCGCGGCGGCGCTGAAGCTGGTGCGTAAGGTCGCTCGGCGCCGCGATCTCAGCGTCGTGGAGATACCCGGCCGGAGCAAGGGCTCGCACCGGCTCTACGCCCTGGTCGACTCCGCCGATCGTGAGGTCGCCAGGTTCGGCCTGACCGACCACCCGAAGGAACTGTCATGGACGGTGCTGGCGCAGATCGAGGCCGGACTGGCGCACCTGTTCGGCGACCGGTGGATGGAGGAGCGGTGAGCCAGTACAGCGTGACCGTGACCCGCGAAGATGGCATGTGGACTGCCGTCGTCGACGGGCTCCCCCGAGGCGTGATCGGAGCGATCGACGTGGCCAGGTTCGCCGACGTACGTCACGACGTGCGGGAGCTGATCGCCGATCTGACCGACTCCCACCCCGTGGAGATCGAGGTGGAGTGGCGCTACCTTGTCGGCAACCGGGATGTGAGCAACGAAGTACGCCGGTATCTGGACGCTGAGGAGGACGTCCGGAGGCTGACCATGGCGACCGGGGTGCGCAACGAGGAGCGGCTCAATGTTGTACGGGAGCTGGCTGGGCCGCTGTCGCAGCGGACGCTGGCCGACATGCTCGGAGTGTCGCATCAGCGAGTGAACCAGCTGGCGAAGGCGGCCGGGGTTACCGGGCACCGGGCGGCGGCCGCGTCCTGACGTTCTGCGCTGGTCAACGACAGCTCGATCTCGAGCTCGAAGTCGACCGCCCGGAATGTCACGAGGAAGTACCGGAAGAACGAGAGTTGGCCGAGTAAGCCCCAGCCGCGTGGCCACGGCTCGCAGAAGCCGACCTCTGCCTCCCAGCTGTGCGCACCGATCGCCAGCGATGTCGTCACCATCCGCGCGCTGGTGGCGGAACCGGCCACGCCCAGTGTCTTCGCCGGCGCAGCGTTGCAGTCGATTCCGGCAAGCGCGGCGACCCAGCCGGGCAGCAGCGTGTTCATAGCTCCGCTGTCGACAAGGCAGGGAACCAGGACCTCGTCCATGTTCCCGACCTTGATCATTCACGGGGGTGGCAGGTTCCCCACCGGAGTCGTCTTCGGTGATCTTGACCTCTGTTTCTGATCTTGTTGTGTGGTAGCGGCCGACATCGGGTGCCCGGCTGTCGCGCCGGGTGGGCGCCGGTTCCACAGGCCGGCTGGGTCCTCGGGGTCGCAGGGTCAGGGGTGGGTGGCCGGGATCAGGGTGGGACCAGGGCGAAGGCGGTGCGGAAGCAGGCTTCCAGCTCGTGGGCCCAGGGCCGGGTTTCCGGTATTTTGATCTTCCGTTTGCGCTGGCCGCGGACGAGGCGGGCGGCGGTGTGCAGCAGGCGGTAGCGCAGTGTCTTGGGTTCGGCGCGGGCCAGGGGCCCGGACAGGCAGAGCAGCCGCAGCCGGCACAGCAGGTCGGCGGCGATCATGGCCGCCATGCACCAGGCCTGGTTGATCGCGAAGGAGGTCGACGGCAGATGCCGGATGCCGGTGTCCTTGGCGGTGCGGATCCGGTCCTCGACCCGGGCGTGCGGGCGGTGGCGGGCTTCGAGGAACGACGGCTGCCCGGTGGGGGTGTTGGTGGCGATCAGCTGGTAGCGCCACCCGTCGGCCTCCTCCAGCAGCGAGAGTTGCGCCCCGGCGCTGGGGCGTTCCCGGCGGCAGATGACCCGCATGTCGGTCGGCCAGTTGCCCAGCAGGTCCCCGTAGATCGACCCGCGGAGCAGGCCGGTGAGCTCGGCCACCCCGGCGTCGTCGGGGTCACGGGGCCGGCCGTCGGTGTCGCACACCGCCTCCCAGACTGTCTTGGGCACCCGGGTGATGGCGGTGCGGGCCCGTTCGTCGAGGTCGAACCCGACCGAGTAGTGCACCCGGCGTCCCGGGGCGGCGTTCAGTGCGCTGAGGTGGCGGACCAGGTCCAGGGTGGCGCCGGCCCCGTCGACGGTGACCAGCAGGTCCCGGCGGTGCCGGGCGGGGAGTTGGGCGATCGCCTCGTCGAGCACCTCGATGTGATCAGAGGCGGTGTTCGAGCCCGCATTGCCGGGCCGGAGCCGGAACGCCAGCG
>JALYQB010000300.1 GCA_030856045.1 Actinomycetota bacterium | reverse complement strand
GCTGCAGGTGGAGGACGTTGCGGCGCTGCTCGGGCTGTACCAGGTCCATGCGACACGGCGCGAGGAGCTCGTCGACCTGGTGCGCCGGGCCGAGGAGCGCGGCTGGTGGCAGCGGCAGGGCTCCGGGTTGCCGCAGCTGTGGCGCAGCCTGATGGACTTCGAGGCCACCGCCACCCGGATCCAGAACTACGAAGCACAGTTCGTGCCGGGACTACTGCAGACCGCGGAGTACTGCCGGGCCGTGATGCGAGGTAATGATGCCACGCTCTCCGAGGCCGAGCTGGACAACCTGGTGGCCTCCCGGATGGCGCGGCAGGCGCTACTCACCCGGGCGGCGGCGCCGCAGTTCCTCGCGGTGCTCGACGAGGGGGCGCTGCGTCGCCCGGTCGGCGAGCCGGGGGTGATACGCCGCCAGCTCCAGCACCTGGTGAGCGTCGCCGAGCGGCCGAACGTCATACTCCGTGTGGTGCCGCTGGCCGCCGGGGCGTACGCCGGGCTGCAAGGTCCGTTCGTCATCCTGGAGTTCGACGGGGAGGCGACGCTGGTGTTCGTGGAGAACCAGCGCACCGGCCTGTTCTTGGAGGAGGCGGCCGACCTGGCAGCCTACCGACTGGCGCTGGGGAATATCCTCAACGCAGCCCTTGCGCCCCCTGCAACGGTGGAGCTGCTGGCGGCGCTGGCCGCCGAGAGCCCGAGCTGAGCCCGGAAGGAGCGCGCCATGGTCGCGCCGGATCTGAGTACCGCCACCTGGCGCCGGAGCAGCCGGAGCACCAGTAACGCGAACTGCGTCGAGGTGGCCTTCGTGGACGCCACCTGGCGCCGCAGCAGCTGGAGCAGCAACACTGCGAATTGCGTCGAGGTGGCCGTCGCCGGGCAGGCGGTGGGCATCCGAGACTCCAAGGACCCCGACGGCCCGGTGCTGGTGCTACCCGCGGCGGCGTGGGCGCACTTCGTCGCCGCGATCAGCTCCGGCCGGCTCGGCTGAGCCACCGCCCCACGTACAGCGTGATCCAGCGCAGCCCAGTGTGATGCTCCACCGCCGCCAGGATCCGGTGAACCTCGGCGTCGAACGGTGGCCGGCCCGCTCCCGGAGAGTTGCGCGACTATCGGTTACGTCGTCTGGGCAATGTCAGCACGACCTCCGCGTCACTGATGTCGATGCCGAGTTCGGTTCCGGTGGCTTCGCGGAGGAGCTTCGAGATCCTGCGGATTCCGGTCCCCGCACGTGTGGCGAGCTGCGCCTCGGCCATCCTGCTGTAGATGTGCGGGTTGCGGGTGACGTGGACACCGGCACGCATCGCGTCGGCGTCGACGCTGTTGGGCGGTCGGCCTGGCGAGTGAACCTCGACCCGGTCGGACAGCACGAAGATCCGCGTGGCTCCCGGGATTGTGTAATCACGATGCACGAGGGCGTTCACCACTGCCTCCCGGAGCGCTGCGACAGGTACCTCCTCGCGCTTCTCCCGCTGGAAATCGACGATCTCGTGGCCGGTCCGCAGATGCAACCGGAGGAACACCTCGGCCTGGCCGATGACGTCGAACAGGCCACCGCCCAGGTCCTTGCGGTCGATGAAGTCATCGCCGACGTCACTGCCCGGCAGGGCACCGACCACGACCCGCGACGATTCCAGCTGCAGCTGGGGACGCCGTCCGAACACCACGAGACCACCGACTGTCGGGTGTGCACCGTCGTACATGCGCCACGCCCGGAGCAGGCGCACCACGTCCTCGTCCGGCTCGACCCACTCGGTGCTCTGGACGTAGCGGGTCACCGCGTCGAGGTCGAGCGCGGCGAGATCGAGACGCTGCAGAGGCTGCCTGTCGTAGAACAGTGCCTGCGTCGCCTGGAAACAGCCTCAGCAGCTCTTCGCGACTCGCCGCCCGGCAGCGACTTCCGGACCGTGTGTAATAGCGCCCCTCTCGGGTGGCGTAAGGCCGCTGGTCGCCCTTGGCCACGTTGAGCACCACGACGTTTCGGCCGTCTAGATCCACGACCTCGGGCACGACGGTGACCGGTGGCGAACAGCTGTGGAAGGCGACATCGTCGACCGTGAGCAGCACCGCGTCGGTGTCCGCGACGCCGACCACACGACGGTCCTTCGCCACGCCGATGATGAGCTGACCGCCGTCACTGCT
>JALYQB010000283.1 GCA_030856045.1 Actinomycetota bacterium | reverse complement strand
GCCTGGAGCTTGCCCAGCGCCTGCGCGGTGAGGGCGACCTCCGCGCCGGGCTCGGCGGCGGCGTTGCGCCAGTAGGTCCGGTGCTCGGTGGCGAAGCGGCGGACCTGCGCGTGCAGCTGCGCCAGCGGAGCGCGGCCCGCGCCGGCCAGGTACTCGGCGAGCAGCAGCGTGACGTGCCCGTCGGTGCCGATCTCCGGCATCCGGACGTCGGTGAGGTCGTCGGACGGGTCGACCATCGCGATGCCCTCGGCCCGCACCTCGGCGACCAGCCCGGTGAGCTCGGTGATCCGTCGGGTGAGTGCGGTGCGTTGGCTGCTGAGATATGCGGCCTGCGCGTCGTCGAGCTCGTCGAGGTAGAGCACCGGGTCGTCCAGCAGCCGCCGGGTCAGCTCGTGGCGGATGGTCGTGTTGCGCAGCTCGTCGGTGTCCGGGGTGATCTCCGCGGTGAGCGCCACCAGCCGAGCCGCTCCGTCCGTCGCGGTGATCGTGGACGGGCCGCGGTGCCCGGCGAGCAGCGACACCAGCACACGGCGCTCCACGTCGTAGAGGGCGTCTCCGGTGTCGGCGACGAACGCGTCCTCGTCGCCTGCCACCCGGCTGAGCGCGCCGAGGTCGAGCAGCAGCCGCACCACGGCGACCAGGTCGGCCCGCTCCTCGCGGCTCGCCAGGGTGAAGGTGACGCCGGCGCCGGTGAGCTCGGGGTCGGCGGCGGCGAGCACCACCTGCTCGGCGAGGCGACCGAGGGTGATCTGCGCGTCGGCCCGGTCCAGCACCGCGAGCGCCAGGAAGGCCAGCACGTAGCGGCGGCGGGTGAACGCGGCCTTGGAGCGGGCGTCGCGCGCCGGGTGGGTCGCGTCGGTGGTGTCGGCGACCGTCTTGACCAGGCGGGCGACCTCGCTGTCGACCACCAGCCGCCAGCCCGCGTTGCGGTGGAACCACTCGCGCAGCTCGACGGCGTGCCTGCGGACCAGCGTGAACGCCTCGGCGTCGGCGCCGCGGGTGCGCAGCAGCGGGTGGCGCAGCAGCGCGCGGGCCGCCCGCCGTGTCTCCTCGACGCGGGTGATGGCGAGCGCGTCACCGAGGCTCATGCGCTGCGCTCCCGCACCTCGTCCGCGGTGAGATCGATGATCTCGACGAGGTGGTCGGGGCCGCGGAACGTCCCGTCCGGGGTACGGATCTCCACCGGAGCGGCACCGTCGACCGTGGTCAGCCGGATCTGCATGCTGCCGTCCGCGGTGGTGGCCGACACCGAGCGCTCGCCGGGGCGGCGGGCGGCCAGCGCGTCACCGAGCAGCCGGAGGAACAGCGCGAACGCGTCGAGGTCCAGCTCGCCGAGCTCACCGAGCCGGGTCGGGCGGGCGGTCACGAGGCGCGCCCTGGCCATGGCCGTCTCGTCGGCCTGCCGGGCGGCCAGCTCGGCGAGGTGGCGGCGCGCCTGCGACCGGTCGGTGACCCGGTTGGGCTTGCCGCGACGCTCGTAGCTGCCGGTGCGGCGCAGCTGCGGGCTGATCAGCAGTGGCGCGGCCTGCGCCCACGGGGTGCTCGCCGGGACGGGCGCCTCGGCGCGTTCGGCGAGGGTGTCCGCGTCGACCGTGAGGTGGCGGGCGGAGTGCAGGCCGAACGCGGTGCGCCACAGCCGATGCATCGCCGCGTCGTCGGGGGCCTGCGCGAACCACCGCGCGAGGGTCCGGAAGTCCGCCGACCGGTCGGAGCGTCCGGTGCGGCGCTCGTTGAGGCTGGCGACGACGGCGAGCAGCTGGGGGATCGCCGAGCGGGCCTGCGAGCGCAGCAGCTTAGCCTGGCTGGGGTGCCCGGGAACCGAGACGAACCACTGCCGCAGCCCGCGCCAGCGCTCCCGCCAGGCCGTCCGGCCGAGCTCGAACGCCTCCCGCCGCGGGTCGTGCCCGCCGTCGGGGTCCTCGCCCGGCGCCGCGTCCTGCGCCTCCCGTTCCGCGGCGGCGTCCAGCAGCCGCCCCGCGCCCGCGTCGTCGATGGCGCCGACCAGGGTGGCGATCTCCCCACCGGTGGTCACCAGGTCTGCGATGAACCGTTCCAGGTAGTCGATCAGCCGGTCCTTGTACGCGCGGAAGGCGTCGGCGTCCGCGTCGTGCAGGTCGATCGTGCGGTGCAGCGAGCCCATGAACGCCTGCGCGTTGTCGGCGAGGCCGGTGAACCGGTCGACCAGGCTGCGCAACAGCAGATGCACCTTCGCCGGGTCGACGTCCGGGTGCCGCGACAGCTCCAGCAACGCGCGCAGCTGGGTCACGATGTCGGTGAGCGCGACGGCCTGCAGCGCACCGCGGCGTCCCAGCGCCTCGTCGTAGGTGGCCAGCGCCTGCTCGGCCGCCTCGCCTGCGGGGGTCAGCTGGTAGAGGAACCGCGCCCGGTGGAAGTCCTCGACGGTGGTGACCCGGCTGGTGTCCGGGTCGGCACGCAGGTTCCCCCAGCCGGTGAGGCTGCCGAGCGCGTCGGTGACGGCGGGGACCTCGACGGCGGTCCCGAGTGCCTCGTGCACGTCCTCCGGCCGCAGGTGCACGGTGAACCGCCGCTTGGCGTGCACGAACACGCCCATGATCTGCCGGTACAGCTCGGCGCGCGGCGTCGTCAGGTGCTCGAACGGCCGGTAGTCCCGCTCCGGCATCGGCCCCTCCTCCCGTCGCCGGTGGCACGCGCGGGACACCGTACGACACGTCCCCGACAATCCGGCACCGACGTGCTGGGCACCGACACGTCACGGGGCACCGACGCTGCCGGCGGTGCTGGATGCGAAGCCGTACAGGTGCTCCGGGCCGATGCATGCGACCTGGCCGGCACGCTCCGCGGCCCGGAGTTCCTCGGTGAAGCCGGCTGCCCCGAAACACAACAGGCGGGCGCTGCGCAGGCCACCGGTGCCGCCAATCGTCGACGCGCACGTCCTGGTGCCGAGCGAACAAGAGCCCGGCGCAGGGCGAGGACTCCGTGGGTGACTCGCGCCATGCTTGGGCCCGGCGGGGTGCTGTGACCGTACCTGGCTCAGCAGCAGCCGTAACAACCTCCGCACCACCAACGAGATCCAGACAAGCGGCACGCGCGGGCATCGAGGCGACCGAACCTAATCCGAAAGGAACGATCATGCTCGCTACCCGCGTCCTTCTCCCCTTCGCATTCGGCCTGCTCGCGCTGGCCGGGTGCTCAAACTCCGACTTCATCACCCAGGCCCGGAGTGAGGGCATCGTCGTACACCACCCGGACCTCGCACGGGATCTGGTGTCAGATCTCTGCGACGGGCTCGATACCGGGCTACCCCCGATGGGTGCCGGACTCATGACCATGCAAGAGCACATGAACGATCCGGTGCTCTCCACCGACGACCGGCTGGTGATGCAGCTCGGGATCCACGGCGTGTGCTCCAAGCACGGTGAGGCCTGGGACGCCTACGAGACGACCTACCAGCAGAGCATGGGCATGACCGAACCCACCGCTCCGGCGCCGGTGGTGCTCGACTTCGGCGCCGAGCAGATCTTCGCTGATGGCGTCTCGATCTCGGTTACGGCGCCGGAATCCTATGAACGTACTACGATTGATCTCTCCTACGGGTTCTGTGCGACTGACTGCCCAATGGCTGGTGCGCGGGTAACAGTGACTGTCGCAAACAACTCGACTGGTGAAGTTGACCCATCGCTGGCATTCGGCAGTGCTACCGTTAACGGTCAGCCAGTTGAGTCACTGGCATTCGCACCCTCGCCCGAGGGCGAGCTGCGCAATGCCGGAGGAACCCTGCTCCCGGGTCAGTCGCAGACGTTCGATGAGCTGTACTGGATGACTACCCCTGGTGATCTGGTGATCAGTTATAGCCACGCCAACGAGACTGTGCACTTCCGTGGCGAGGTTTCCGGCGACGCCCTCAGCGAGCAGTCCACCGTGGCGGTCGATCCTGCTGTTACGGAGGTCGAAAGCGAGTATGTGCCGTATGGGCCGCTCGATCCGAATTGCGACCCATCGATATACGAGTGCGGATCGGGTGCCTGTGACCCCATCACCAATCCTGGCCCGTGTGGTGCGGCGTACGGAGACGAAACGGATGCCGGTCTGATCATGCCTGAGGACGACCCGGATTATGGCGGGGAGGAATCGTCAGGTGAATCGCAGTTCCGTTACGGCTGCGAGCAGGGCTACATCACCGAGGGTTGCTGAGGCCGGAGTACTGTAACAACCTCCGCACTACCATCCGATTATCCGAGACAAGCGGCACGCGGACATCGAGGCGTCCGCACCCATTCGCAGAGGAGAATCCCGCCATGTTCAATTCGGAGCACCGTGCCGAACGGAAGGCCATCCGCCAGGAGCGGCAGCAAGAGCGGAATGCCGCCTGGGCTGCGGCGAATCCCGAGAAGGCGGCACGCTGGGAAGCCGCCAAGGCTCAGCACCAGCAGCACAAGAGCACTAAGCAGGAGCTGAAGGAGTTCGTTACCAGCAACCATGCTCTTCGTTCGTTCCAGAACCACGTACACGTCTACCCCGACCGAATCATCAAGGTGCCCCTACTCCTCGGCGAGGCCGAGGGCCGTTCCATCGTCGGGGTTTCGGCGAGAGTCGAGGAGGTCGGCGGTATCAGTTCCCGGTCGACATTGACCCGTTCGGTTGTGCCGGGCATGCACGGCTGGCAGAAGAAGTCCGACGACCGCAAGGGGTACGTGGTGATCGATGGACCGGACTTTCAGTGGCAGATCGAGTACGCGCCGCAGTTCGATCTCGGTGGTGCGCGCAAGTTCGTGGCCGCCGTGAACACGGCTGCTCGGGCTGCCGCACCGGCAGCTCGACCTGAGGTCTCCACCCTCGCGCCGGTGGACCCGCTGGAGCAGCTTCGCAAGCTCGCCGAGTTGTGTGACGCAGGCATCGTCACCGACGAGGAGTTCAACACCAAGAAGGCGCAATTGCTCGCCTGACCGTTCGATGAAACGAACAGCGCCCCCCACCGCAATTCGCGAGGTGGGGGGCTGTTCGTATGGTCACAAGCCTACGGCCGCTCTCTCGGTCGAACCGCCGGACGGATCTGGCTGTCAGGCTAGCGGGAGATCGCCGTAGACGAAGGTGTTGCGATCCGCCGGTGCGGTGACGTGGAGCAGCTCGACGACCCGGCCCTGACCGTCGAGGATGGCGTCGTCGGCGAACCGGGCTGCCCAGTCCTGGTAGAGCTCCTCGAAATGCGGGCCGAGAACGGCCGAGTCGAATCGAGGTTGCGCGTCACCCCAGACCGCCGGAGCCTGCCCGGGACGCTCCAGCCGAGTCCACTCCGGCCGCATGATCGCGTGGTAGCACGAGATCAGCGGCCCCTGGGTTTGCCACCGGGCCGCAGAACGAATCCCGCTCGACGCATCGCGGCATCCACCGTGGGGTTGTCGGACAACGCACTTCGACGCAGCAGCAGGTCCGCATCCGTCGTCATCGGCGCTGTCGTGAGTTCACCGGATCCGGTGTGGACATAGACAGCTTGAGCGCCGACCAACACAGCAGCTCGTCGGTGGTCGCCGAGCCCTTCGAGCGCGTCGAGGAGCACTTTCCGAGCCAACACGTATGCGGCACCGGGCTCCGTCACCTCCATCGCGAGTCCCGCTCCGCCAAGGTCGCCAGGAGTTGCTCGGCTTCCTCCGTCCCCCTGCCCCCGCTCGTCATGAGGTCGACCATTGCACGGGGCACCGACACCACTGGGCCCCAACGAGGATCGTCGTGAGCGATCCGAGGAGCCGTCGCATCCGTCACCGGCAGGAGCACCAGCGGTGCACGCGCGATGCTGACCGGTCGCCCGCGAAGCGCGCCGCCCAGCGCCTCGACGTCGACCGTGTACGCGACCACCTGTGACAGCTCGGTGATCGGCAGCACGGCCTCAGGAAGCCAGGCTCGCAGCGCAACCGATGTCGTGAACGTGGCCGGCGTTCCAGCCTCCCGCACCAGACGATGAATGGCACTCGCCGGCCGTGGAACGTCGAGGGCGATGCGGCGCCGGGAGAAGACCCGGTAGTCCTGCGACCACCGCCGGAGCAATCCCTGCCGATCGGCGTCGAGCACCTCACCGGTGCGACTCCGATCGACGAGCCCATCGTCGGCGAGCCCGGCCACCGTGCGACTCACCGTCGCCGGGTCCACGCCGACGCGAGCAGCCAGGTCACGGATACCCGTCGCGCCTTCGAGGGAGAGGAGCTCCTCCACTACCGCCGAGGCCCCGGGGCCGGCCAGTCGCGCAAAGCTTCGCCGTGTCGGTACACGCTCCGGTCGACCCGCCCGCTCTGAGAGCAGGAACAGGCCGAGCGCCGGCACGTCCAGTTGGAAGGACCCAGTTCCGTCGGCGTAACCGATGCCCACCTGCGCGCACTGGGCGCGTAGCTTCGGCGACAGGTAGCTGGCGGTGAGGAGACCATGGACCGGCACGCTGCCTTCCCACGTCTTGACGAGCCACCCGAGTTGCTCCAGCGCACGCTGAGGACGACCCTGCGCGTGCTCGACGATCACGTTCGCCGAAGCTCCGCGAGGGTTACGGATCTCGAGGAGCGCGTCTGGTCGAAGACCGCGACCCCGGTACGCCTCGGTCACGGCATCGACGCTCCACCCCGCGGGAAGGCGAGACGTCACCTGCCGCCACAGGAGTGCGTTCGACACCGACTCTGTTGCGTCAGAAGCTCCGTTGCGCGCCACACGCAACAGGATTCAGTACGCAACAGTGCACGTCAATAGCGAGATCGATTCCGACTCTGCCCGTAGCGGCGACCTGGCATCCTGTCTCTTCGGGGGAGTCGGTCAGCCCTCCTCGACGCCCGGCGGCATGCGGCTTTCCCGCTGCGAGCGCCACAGCTCCATCTCGGCGCGCTCCTCGGGCAGCATCGGCTCGAAGCACTCGCACTCGATCAGCCGCGGAGATCCCTCCGGGCGCTGCCGGCCCTCGTAGTCGAGACCGGCGTAGCACAGCAGCGGCTTGATCAGATCAGCCAGCGGTTCGTCGTCCTCGGTGAAGCCGTCCGTCCCTTCGAGGAAGTGCAGCCAGCGCCACAGGGTCTCCGGTACCCCCTCGGGGCACAGGCAGCGGTTCAGGCTGCACCAGTTGAAGACGTCGCACCGGAGCACGCCATATACCGACTGCCGCGTCCATGCCTCGTACGGACGTCTCGTGGTCGCAGCGAGGACGAGTGCGAGCAGGTCGGGATCGAACGGCTGACCGGTGGCCAGACCCCACCTGCGCCCCCACGTGATCAACAGCCGATGCTCGCGCCGTGCGTCGGACACCGCCTCGCGGAACGGGATGAGGTCGTTCATGTCTCCCCCGGATCGGGTCGGGCAGGCACCGTGACGGCGCGCTCGCAGAATCCGACGCTACGACGAGAGCACGGCCGAGAACGGTGAGCGTGCGCCGGGACGGCGCAGTTGTCCACATCCGCATTCCCATCCACAGTGGGAGAACGACACCGGTTGCACGCGGCCTTCGTCTGCGGTAAGCGGCTACCCGGCGGCGGCCGCACGCGCGTGCTCGGTGAGCAGGGCGTCCATCACCCGCTCCTCGTGCACGATCTCGCGGCGGTGGTCGAACTCGTCGGCCAGCGTCGGGTCCCACGGGGTGGGAGGTGCGGGCGCGGTGTCCCGGGGAAGCCTGACGCCCTCGTCCGCGGCCGCGTCCAGCGCGGCCAGGTAGTCCACCCGATCCATCCGCCACGGCGCGGCGCCCGCGCCGGCCGCGCGCGCGGTCATCGCGAGCCCGGGGGAGTCGAAGTCGCCGTGGTAGCGCAGCAGCGCCCCGGCCGATGCCAGCCGGCTGATCGCCAGCGACGGCGCGGTGGCGGGGTTGCCCGCGGTGGTGAGCACCGCCGCCGGGAGCCGGCGCTGTGCCGCGGCCTCCACCAGCCGTGGGTTCTCCACCACGAGCACCACCGTGCCGGCCGGGAGGGTCAGCGGTTCGGCACGCAACGCCATGGTGGACAGGTGGATGGGCAGGCCCGCCGCGGTCATCGCGCGCACGGCGTGGGCGACGCCGGCGTCACCCACCAGCGGCAGCCCCCAGGTGAGCACCGGTGCCGAGACGACGTCAAGGGGCAGCCCGGCCCGCTCCCACACCGCACGCTCGTCCCCCGGACCGTCGCGGACGGCGAGCGCGCGGGTGAGGAGCGCGGTGAGTCGCGTCGAGGAGTCCAGGGCGTGCGCGTCACCGAGCAGTTGGGCGGCGACCTCGGAGCGGCTGCGGGTGCCGCCGCCGGCCGCGTCGAGCACCGCGCGGACGTGTGCGACGAGCCCGGGCACCTCGGCAGGATCGGTGCGGGCGAGCAGCCCGTCGGTCCAGGCGGCGTCCCGCCACCGGGGAGCCCACTGC
>JALYQB010000282.1 GCA_030856045.1 Actinomycetota bacterium | reverse complement strand
GTGCACCAGCCCAGCGCGACGACCACGGCCAGCGCCGCAGGCACCCTCCCCCGCCCGGCCGGCACCCTCACGCCGGCTCCGCGAGCAGCTCACCCGCGCGGCGTACCAGGCGGCGCTCGTCGGCGTAGGCCAGCCGCGACTGCAGGTCGGCCAGGGGTACCCACGCCACCTCGGTGACCTCGACGTCGGCGTCGGACAGCTCACCCCCGACGGCGCGCATGAGGAAGTGGTGCACGGTCTTGTGGATGCGCCGGTCCTCGGCCACGAACCAGTAGTCGATGGTGCCGAGCTCGGCGAGCACCACGCCGTCGATCCCGGTCTCCTCGGCGACCTCGCGGACTGCGGCCTGCTGCGCGGTCTCACCCATCTCGAGGTGGCCCTTCGGCAGCGACCACAACAGCCGTCCCCGGCGGTCCAGCCTGCCGATCAGGGCGGCCCGGTTCGTCACGGTGTCGACCACCAGGCCGCCCGCCGAGGTCTCCTCCACCGTCCGCATCCGTCGGGGACGGCGCCGCGGCTTGCCCCGCTTCTCGCCGCCGGTGCCGCCCTGGCCGGGTTTACCGCGGCGGCCGGGCTCACGGCCGGGCTGGCCGGACCGGCCTGCGGACGGGGACATGGGGGCGATGGTATCGACGGCGGCGGGACGCACCCGGGGGGCGCCGGGAGCGACCGATAAGGTGGATTCCCGTGTCCGCTTCCTCCGCCGTGCGGGATTCCGCGCCGAGCCTGACCACCGCACAGCAGAATGCCGTGATGGAACTGCTGCGGATCGCGCCGGTCGCCGACGAGCTGGCGGCCCGGTTCACCGCCGCCGGACATCGCCTCCATCTCGTGGGGGGCAGCGTGCGCGACGCGCTGCTCGGTCGTCTCGGCAGCGATCTCGACTTCACCACCGACGCCCGTCCGAAGCAGGTGCTGGGCCTGCTCGCCGGGTGGGCGGACGCCGTGTGGGACACCGGTATCGCGTTCGGCACCGTCGGCGCGGTCCGGGGCGGCGTCCAGTGCGAGATCACGACGTACCGCGCGGACGCCTACGACCGGGTCGGCCGCCGACCGGAGATCGTCTTCGGTGACACCCTCGAGGGTGACCTGGTGCGCCGCGACTTCACGGTGAACGCGATGGCCGTCGAGCTGCCTGCGCGCAGGTTCGTCGACCCGTACGGCGGGCTGGCCGCACTGCAACGCCGTGAGCTCGACACCCCCGCGACGCCGCAGGAGTCCTTCGCCGACGACCCGCTGCGGATGCTGCGGGCGGCGCGGTTCGTGTCCCAGCTCGGCTTCACCCCGGCTCCGCGGGTCGTCGAGGCGATGCGGGAGATGGCGGCGCAGATCCAGCGGATCACCGCGGAGCGGGTGCATGCCGAGCTGGACAAGTTGCTGCTGGGGGACTACCCACGGCGCGGTATCGAGCTGCTCGTCGACAGCGGAGTGGCCGGCATCGTCCTGCCCGAGGTCCCTGCGATGCGGCTGGAGATCGACGAGCATCACCAGCACAAGGACGTCTACGTCCACTCGCTGACGGTGCTGGACCAGGCGATCGAGCTGGAGGGCGGCGAACCCGACCTCGTGCTCCGGCTGGCCGCGCTGCTGCACGACATCGGCAAGCCCGCGACGCGGCGCCACGAGCCCGGCGGGGGGGTGAGCTTCCACCATCACGAGGTGGTGGGCGCGAAACTCGTCCGCAAGCGGCTCACGGCGCTGCGCTACCCGCGCGACACCATCGCCGACGTCGCGCAGCTGGTGTTCCTGCACCTGCGCTTCCACGGCTACGGGCGAGGAGAGTGGACGGACTCCGCGGTGCGCCGCTACGTCACCGACGCCGGGGACCTGCTGCCGCGGCTGCACAAGCTGGTGCGGGCCGACTGCACCACCCGCAACCGTCGCAAGGCCGCCGCGCTGCAGCGGACCTACGACGACCTCGAGGCGCGCATCGACCGGATCCGCGCGGCAGAGGACCTCGCCCGGGTGCGGCCCGACCTCGACGGCAACGCGATCATGGAGCTGCTGGGGATCCCGCCGGGCCCGCTGGTCGGTGAGGCGTGGCGCTACCTCAAGGAGCTCCGCCTCGACCGGGGTCCGCTGCCGCGCGACGAGGCCGAGGCGGAGCTGCGGCGCTGGTGGTCCACCCGGGAATGACCCAGCGCCGATCACTCGGCGAGGCGGTGCAGCGCGTCGATGAGGTCCTGGTACACGCGGGGAGAGAGGTTCGCTCCGGTGCGCTCGGCGCCGTGGAACAGCAGCCGGATCCCGTCCGCGTCGCGAAGGAGCAGCAGGGTGCAGGCGCCGCCTCCCACCGTGCGCGCCTCGATCGCCACGCGCCGCGGTGTGCCGAGCCGCGGCCACCGCCCCTCCGGAGTTCCCACGGTTTCTCCCTCGCATGATTCGACGGCGGACCCTCTCGCGCCGTTCCGCACTCAGCGTGGGTTGCGGCTGCCGCCCTCGACAGGCCGCGCGGGGTGTCGTGTCGTGCCATCTGCTGCCATCTGCCCGCAGCGGCTCCCGATGTGGCAGGGCGGGCTCTACGGTGGTGATCGCCGAAATGGGAGGGCGTCTGGTGGACCAGCATGGGGAACCCCGCACGCGGCTGGAGCAGTTGCTGCACCAGCGGCACCTCACCGTGGACGGCTTCCGTGAGCAGTACCTGCGCAGTACGGGCAGCGACCTCAGCGAGCGCCAGGCATACCGGTGGATCAGCGGGGAGGTGCGGGGGTTGCCGTACCCGCATGCGCGGGCGGGCCTGGAGCGGTTGTTCGGCGAACCCGTCGCGCGACTGCTCGGACCTCCGTACGGCACGATGGCACTGACGCCCGTACCACGTCTACCTGCGGACCGCAGGGGCAGCGCCCGCAACGACTGGCAAGGGCAGGTGGTCGCGACGAGTGCCGACCGCGCGCGCGGCTTCCTCACCCGGATCGAGGCAACGAACATGGGAACCGAAACGCTGGACCAGCTCGCCGACGATGTGCGCCGCCTCGCTCGCG
>JALYQB010000271.1 GCA_030856045.1 Actinomycetota bacterium | reverse complement strand
TATCTGGAGGGCCAGGAGGGACTCGAACCCTCGACACCCTGCTTAAGAGTTCGGCTTCGGCAAGTTTAGAGAAGCGTGTTACCTCTATAAATTTGGTGATGCAAGGCTGCACAAGGCGGTGGTTGTTGGGCTGCGTTGCCGTCAAATATAGCCGTCAAATAGTTGCCGATGAGCACGGAGCCACAGCTGCGCATGCTACGTGGTTAAGGCGGAGCAGGTGACATGACAGCTCCACCACTCCCCCACAACCGCATACTGATTGGCGACGTACGTGAGCGGCTGTTAGAGCTACCCGACGCATCTGTGGATTGCGTACTTACCAGCCCGCCGTACTTCGGGTTGAGGGATTATGATCATCCGGCACAACTTGGACTGGAGCCGAATGTTGAGGAGTGGGTCAAGGACCTGCACGTAATCTGTCGGAAGCTAGCTCGGATTTTGAAGCCCACTGGTTCGCTCTGGCTCAACGTGGCCGACAGCTACAGCGCGCACTCGCGTGAGGGTGCCAGTCCAAAGAGCCTGCTGCTCGGGCCACAACGTCTGGTGCTGGCATTGGCCGAGGACGGCTGGACCGTGAGAAACCAGATCATCTGGCACAAGCCCAACGCCATGCCCTCAAGCATCAGGGACCGACTCGCGTGCACCTATGAAGTAGCTTACTTACTCGTCCGCAACAAGCGCTACTTCTTCGACTTGGATTGCATACGTGTGCCAAGCCGTAGCATCAGAAACAGGCCACGAGGTGAACACTACAGCGGCTATCCCCCTGACTATGCGGTGCCTCGTGGCGGACAGATAAACCGCAATAACGGCCTCGGCAAGAAGTGCGCGCATCCGCTGGGCAAGAACCCTGGCGACGTCTGGTCGGTGGGTACAGTTGGATTCCGTGGTGCCCATTTTGCCACCTTCCCACTCCAACTCATCGAGCGACCGCTGCTTGCCACCTGCCCTGAAAACGTCTGCGCTGAGTGTGGGCGGCCATGGCAACGGACGGTGGTGGGCCGGACAGGTCCGCTTGCCGTTCCTGGAGAACTACGCCCGAGCTGTGCCTGTACTGCTGTCGCCCGACCCGGCGTCGTGCTTGATCCCTTCATAGGTAGCGGCACGGTCGCCGTAGCAGCTGAAATGCACGGGCGTGATTGGGTGGGGATTGAGCTGAACCCGGACTATGCCGTCATGGCCGAGCGCCGCCTTGAGATATGGCGACAGCAACAGGCAACTATGAAGACTGAACATCCTGCCGGCGGTCATGATGAGCGACCACCTCCAGCGCAACAAGCTGCATGAGGGTGGGACATCTAGAAATGTAATACAGGAGACCTCATGTATGGAACGAGACCCACACCCACCCGAAGGAGGTGAACACCTAAATGACACACCTGAAACACCAGCCGAGCCGATCTTCGAGCAGCTCAACGACGAGCAGCGCATCCAGCGCGGGATTGCGGACGCGCTCAACGAGGAACGCCCGATCGATGACGCCACGGCCCGGCGGATCGCGGAGCAGCTGCACGGCGAGCACGAGAGCCTGCTCACCACGCTGGCAGCCAGCGGCGCACTGCCCGACGGTCTGGAACGCGAACTGCTGGAGGCAGTCCAGGACCTGCCGCCCGAGACCGACAGCTGGATCGACGCCCTGCTGGACTACGCCGACGCCCGGGGTGAGGACCGGGGGCCGCGAGAAGGCTGGGCGGAGGTGAGCGCCGACGACCCCCAGCAGGCGATCGAGGCAGCCCGGGCAGCGGCCAGCCGGGAACGCCGCGCCGACCGGCAGACGCTGGAACGCTACGTCGAAGCCGGCCTGGACCCCGGCGATGCTGAGGCGCTCATCGAGTACCAGCACCTGTCCCCTGAGCAGCGGGCGGCGTGGGCCGGAATCAGTGATGCCCAGCCGGGCGAGGCCACCGCGCAGCAGGCAGCCGAACCGGCGGCGCCCGAGGCAGGCGGAACCGACGCGACCCCGGAACAGGAGGCCACCCCGCGCCCGTCACCGCGCATCTACGTCGCCGATCTCGCGGCCCTCGCCACTGGCATCCTGCATGGGCGCTGGATGGACGCCGACCTAGACGTCGAGGCCCTGCAGGGTGAGATCAGGACCATGCTGGCCGCCTCACCCCTCCCGGGGGCTGAAGGCTTCGCCATCCAGGACCACGAGGACTTCCTGGGCTACCCGCTGGGCGCGCACGAGGATCTGGCGTTCGTGTCCCGGCTGGCGACGGGCATCACCGAGCACGGGCAGGCCTTTGCCGCTTACGCCGACTGGAACCGGCAGGGCGACCCGGAGCTGGAGCACTTTGGTGAGCACTTTGAGGGCACTTACCCAACCCGGGAGGCCTGGGCCGAAGAGGTGGCGAACGAGCTCTTCGAGTGGCCCCGCTACCGCGAGGCCATCCCGGAGCCGCTACGCGGCCACGTGACGCTTGACCTGACCAGCTTGGCGCTGGAACTCGAGCAGTACCGCCACGTCGTGGAGGGCGATGAGGGGGTCTATGTCTTCAACCCTGATGTCTGAGCCGGGGACGTGTGCGGCGGGGCGGATACCACCACCCCGTCGCCAGCGGCTTCGTCGGTGACCTGCGGTTGTCAGATGTCGTCCTCGCCGAGGGACATGACGACCGCACCACACCGAGGAAGGAGGTGAAAGACACCATGACCGATCCAAACAAGGACAAGGTCAAGACGCTGGGCATCCGGCTGCCGGA
>JALYQB010000270.1 GCA_030856045.1 Actinomycetota bacterium | reverse complement strand
ATCATGAGGTAACCGGGTGCCCGGGGGTCATGCAAGTAATTGCCCCAGGGGCATGCAAGAGCATTGTTCGACGCCGACGTTGCTTGCGAAACTCCGCTATGTGGGTTTAATGTCCCGCACCGGAGGTCACCGTGCGCGATCGAGAACCCACAATCCGCAGCCGCGAACTCGGCGACGGGCTACGCCGGGCGATGCAGCAGGCCGGGCTGAACGGCAAGCAGGCCGCCCACCTGCTCGGCTGGTCCCCGAGCTGGGTGTCGCGGCTGCTGTCCGGCAAGCGCGGCGCCACCGAGCTGGACATCGCGGCGTTCCTCGGAGTGTGCCGAGTCAAGAGTTCGGAACGCGACCGGCTGCTCGCGCTCTGCCAGGAACAGCACACCCCCGGTTGGTTCCAGCAGCACGGCTCCCGGCTACCCCAACAGCTCATGACGCTGATCGACCACGAGAACAAGGCGGTCGCCATCAGCTATTTCCAGGCAATGATCGTCCCTGGCATCCTGCAGACCGGCGAGTACGCCCGCGCGGTGATCAGCCGGGTGGTCAACGTGCCGCCCAACGAGGTGGATGACCGGGTGGCCGCCCGGCTGGCCCGGCAGAACCTGTTCAGCCGGGACCGCCCGGCCCGGTTCAGCTTCTACCTGCACGAATCCGTGCTGCGCACCCCGGTGGGCGGGCGGGCGGTGATGCGGGACCAGCTCCACCACCTGCTGCGGATGTCCGCACGGCCCCATCTCACCCTGCGGCTGGTGCCCGTCGCGCTCGGCGCGCACGCCGCGACGGCAGGACCGTTCACCCTCATGGAGTTCGCCGAGTTCAAGCCGGTGGTGTACCTGGAGGGCGAGACCTCCAGCCTGTTCCTGGAGAAGCCGGAGGAGACCGCCGCGTACCGGCGCATCCTGGGGGCGCTGGCACAGACCGCGCTGGGGGAGGGACAATCGAGGGAAATGATTGCCACCCTGGCAACCGAGTTCTACGGGGATCGAGAGGACCATGATGACCGCGCCTGAGCCGGACAGCATCGTCTGGCGCACGAGCAGCTACAGCGGTAGCGGGGAAGCGTGCGTCGAGATCGGCTGGCGCACCAGCAGCTACAGCGGTAGCGGAAGCGCCTGCGTCGAGGTGGCGGCCGGCCCGGACGTCGTGCTGGTGCGCGACTCCAAGGACCGCGACGGCCCCGCGCTCGCCGTCCCCACCACCGCCTGGCGGGCGTTCCTGCGCACCATCACCCGCTGACCGGGGATCGCCGGTAGGCGCGTCAGCGGAGAGTGACCTGGCGGCCGCGCAGACCGTCGCGGGCGCGGCGCTCCTGGGCGGTGAGGGGCTCGGCATCGAGTGAGGCGAGGGCCTCGGCGAGCCGCGGCGCGAACGCCTCCGCTCCCGGCGTCCACTCCAGGGCGTGCCGCTCGACGTCCAGGTCCCAGACGGGCACCAGCACACCGTGCGCCCGGAACGACCCGGCGTAGCGCGAGCCCTCCCCCAGGCCCAGCTCGTCGCGGGCTGCGAGCCGGGCCATGGCCGCGAGGAGCTGCTCCTCCGGCTCGGGGCGCACCCAGCGCAGGTGTGCCTTGCCCCCGGCGTCGACCCAGTAGGCGCCGCGCACACCCTCACCGGTGACCAGCTCCGTCGGCATGATCGCGGCGTTGGCCCGCTCGAGGGAGAGCGCGACGTCCTTGGTCGGCGGCTCGTCGCCGGGGATCCACCAGGCGAAGTCGCGGTGCAACGTGACGTCCAGCGGGGCGTCGGGCACGAGCAGGTCCTGCAGCCGCACGTCCCCCGCGCCGGCACCGTCGACGACCGGCAGCACGTCACCGGGCTGGGCCTCGCGCGCCCAGCGCAGTGCCCGCCCCAGGTCGCGGGACAGGTCACCCGAGCGGGTCTGCACCTGCAGCCCGATCACCACGGATCCGTCGGCGTGCACGATCCCGGCGGCCGCCATCGGCAGCACCGTGGCCAGCGTGACGGGCCGTTCCGCGGCGTCGGCGAACGTCAGCGGCGCCGTCGCGGAGGGGACGAACTCCCGCAGCGCCACCAGGTCGCACTCCGCGGCGAGGCCCTCGAACGGGCGGGGAACGATGACGTCCTGCGCTCCACCAGCCGCGCCGTGGCACGCCTTGTAGCGCTTCCCCGAGCCGCAGGGGCAGGGCCGGCGGGGGTTCGGTCCGTCGGTGGTGCGGACCTTGACAGCAGAGCGCTTGGACACGCCGACACCCTACGTGTCGGTGAGCTGCGCCCTGGTGGCCATGGGCCGGTTGGTCGCGATCCACCGCACACCCGCGGCGCGGCACACCTCGACGTCGTCGGGGTCGTCCACGGTCCAGCAGTAGGTGGGCCGGTCGATCCGCCCGACGGAACCGGGATCGGTCCGCAGCCACCGGATGTCGGGCCCGGCGATGTCCGCACACGGCGGGAGCCGGTCGCCCCGCGTCCCCAACAGGACGGTCGGCAGCCCAGGCGCGTCCGCCCGCACCCGGCGCAGCGCGCGGCCCGAGAACGACATCACCACCACGGTCGACTCCTCGCGCGACGCCGGCCGGGCGAGCCCGTGCCGTGCCAGCAGCGCCACCAGCTTCGCCTCGACCAGGCCCGAGTAGCGCACCGGGTGCTTGGTCTCGACGAAGAGCTGGACGTTGTGGCGGAAGTCCGCCACCAGCCCCAGCAGTGCGGTGAGGGTGAGCAGTCCGCGGCGCTCCGCCGGATCGCTCGACGCGGCGACCCGCCGCGCCACGAGGTCGTCGGCGGAGTCGAGCTCGTCGTGCCAGCTGCCGTAGTCGAGCGCGGCGAGGGACGAATAGTCCATCGCGCTCACGACGCCGCGCCCGTTGGAGGTGCGGTCCACGCGGCGATCGTGCACGCACACCAGCTGCCCGTCACGGGTGAGCCGGACGTCACACTCGAGACCGTCCGCGCCGTGCTCCAGGGCCAGCGCGTACGCGGCGAGCGTGTGCTCAGCACGGTGCGCCGACGCGCCGCGGTGCGCGACGACGAGTGGGCCGGGACGCACAGCCGCGATCATGCCGCAACCACGCCCGTGAGTGCTGACCGGTGCCAGGGCTCGCAACGCCACTCACGAGCGCGGCACTCACACGAGCGCCCAGCGGGCGGCATCCCCTTTGACCTCGGTCCCCTCGCTGATCGTGAGAGTGCCGGTCTGTCGCTGCGGTGCGCTGGTGCAGCAGCAGCGCCACGGTAATCAGCACCGTCACCACGATCGCGGCGAGCACGCTACCCGCCAACAGGAGTCGACCTCGCACGTCTCAGCCCGCGGGTACCTGCCCCGGCACCCGCACGACCAGGCGGCGACGGGCGTAGCGGGGATCAACCGGGCTCAGCAGCGCGGTCGTCCGGCGCACGACCGCGACCGTGAGCACGGCGGTGACCGCGGCCAGCACGTCGGTCACCGCGTGCAGCAGCACACCGTCGGCCTGGGCCTGCACGCTGTCCAACCCGCCCCACAGCACCGTGCCCGCCGCCGCGAGGAGTGCCGCCGCCCACACCACCCACCACCACGTGACCAGCCGCGACGGCCGCGGGCGCCGCGCGGGGTCGCCGCCGAGCGCGGCGTGCTCGATCTCCGCGAGCACCGCGCCCGGGACGAGGAGGTTCACCCCGGGCAGCAACGTGCCCGCCACAACCGCCCAGCGGGGACGCGACGGGTGCACCCCGGCCGACTCCGCTGCGGCGTCGCAGGTCCGCACCAGCCACGTCACCCCGAGCAGCACGGCGAGCACACCGGCGACGAGACCCAGCCAGCCCGCGGTGACCACGAGCGCGTCCGACGCGCGCAACGGGGCGGCAGGTACCGCGTCGAAGCGGCTGTCGAGCAGCAACGAGTACCGCCACACCTCGGCCGCCGCCGCGACCACCGCGAGCGCGGTCACCAGCCAGAGGACGGGCACGAGGCTGCCGGCGGCCACGCGCATCCGCTCGGCGGCCGGCGGCACCGGCGTCACG
>JALYQB010000263.1 GCA_030856045.1 Actinomycetota bacterium | reverse complement strand
GTCACCGTCGAAGACGAAGTTGTCGGGCGTGCAGACCGCCGAGTAGGCGCGCGCGACATCCTGGCTCTCATCGTGGAGGTAGGGGAACTCCCAGCCGTGCCGCGCGGCCTCGACGACCATCCGGTCCGGGCCGTCCTGCGGGTAGCTCACCGGGTCGTTGCTTGATATCGCGACCATCGCGACGCCTTGCGACGCCAGGTCGCGGCCGAGCTGCGCGAGTCCCGCGGCGACGTGCTGGACGTACGGGCAGTGGTTGCAGACGAAGGTGACGACCAGCAGTGGGGACGCGGCGAAGTCCTCGAGCCGGACGATCTCACCGGTGGCGGGCGCCGGTAGCGCGAAGTCCGGCGCCTGGGTGCCCAGCGCCGGCATCGTCGACTCGGTGGCCATGTCCGGGAGCCTAACGCCCGCTCGTGAACGGCGCTGGCCTCAGGGGCAGGCGCGGCGGGTCCTCGAGAAGGGCGCGGATGGGGCGCAATGCGCGCTCGATACTGATGAAGCGGGCCGCGGTGTCCCGCAGCGCCGCGAGCGCCTTGCTGCGGTGGAACACCAGCCGGGCGAGCTGACGGGAGTTGTCCTGGGCGGCCTCGACGCGAGGACGCTGGGCCTGCTCGTAGTTCCGCAGAACACCGAGAACCCGCTCCGGTGTGGCCGTGCCCAGGCGACGGCCCAGTGCCCAGGCCGACTCCATCGCCATGCCTGCGCCGATCCCGGCCGTGGGCAGGAAGCCGGCGGCCGCGTCGCCGAGCATGACCACTCGGCCCGCTGACCAGGTCGCGCACCGGCGATCGGTGAGCGACCAGTAGTACGCCTCGTCGCTCTGGGCGACGGCGTCGAGGGCGGCGTCGAGCCGGGGGTCGAGCGACGTCAACTCACCGCGGATGCGCGCGACGAAGCGCTCCGGCCCCACCGTGGTGTCGACCCGGGCGCCCCCGACGAAGACGCCGAGCCGGTCCTTGACGGGATAGGTGCCGATGAAGAAGCCGGCTCCCCACAGTTCCTCGCTGAGGTCGCCGGCGTCGTCGGGCTCCGACCAGGCGACCCAGCCGCCCCAGCCGGTGTCGTAACCGGACACCTGGTCGGCGGGCAGCACCAGCTCGCGCGTGGTCGAGTGCAGGCCGTCAGCCGCGACCACGACATCGAACTCGGCCTCGACATGCTCCGACCCGTCGGACACGGTGACGCGCGCGACGCCGGAGCGCTGCTCCACCGCGGTGACCGTGGCGCCGTAGGACACGGTGCCCCCGCTCGAGCCGAGCACTGCCAGCAGCTCACCCCGGCTGATCCCCCGGTAGTCACCGAATCGGTGGAGCAGCCCTGCCATGGAGTACTCCCGGATCGGGGCTCCGGCACGGTTGCGGAGCCGGTAGCGGCGAAGGTCGACGCTGTGCGCCCCGTACTCGCCGCGAAGCCCGAGCTCCTCGAGCACCGGGTCGACCATGGGCATCAGCGCCAGCATGTAACCGCTGTCGGCGTCCTTCCCGGACCGCTCGAGCAGCACCGGGTGCAGGCCCTCCTGTCGAAGCAGCTGTGCCAGCGTCACCCCGGCCACCCCGGCTCCGACCACCAGCACCCGCAGCGGGTCCCGCCTGACAGCGCCCAACTGGGCCCGCACCGACATCGCTGTGAGCATGTTCCCTCCTTCGCGAATGGACCGTGTGGTCCACTCGCAGGTTAGCACTGGTGGACCGGTCGGTCCACATCCTGCTACGGTCTACTCGTGGTCACACGCGAAGTGGGAGTGTTGCCGCCCGAACGACGTCGGCTACTGATCGAGACCGCGGCACGGGAGTTCGCCCGCGCCGGCTACGAACGGGCATCCCTGAACCGCATCATCCGCGCCTGCGGGCTGAGCAAGAGCTCCTTCTACCACTACGTCGCATCGAAGGACGCGCTGTTCGACATGGTGGTGACCGAGGCCGGGGGGTCGCTGGTCCGCACCTTGGGGCTGCCCGATCCGGAGGAGCTCGCCGGACCCGACTTCTGGGCCCGGATCGCACATCTCCTGGAGCAGTTGATGGTCGCCGGCGAGCGCGAGGAGATGTTCGACGACTTCGGGCGGCTGTTCTACCTCGCGGACGCACCCACCGGCGGCGCACTGGACGAGGCGCGCGCCCACATCGACGCATGGCTCGGCCAGGCACTCGCAGCCGGACGTGCCAGTGCTGCGGTGCGCGACGACCTGCCCGCCTCGCTCCAGGGTCACATCACCCTCGCGGTCCTGCGGGCGATGGACGACTGGTCCCTGCAACACATGATCGACCTCGACCCCCGGCAACGTCAGCAACTGGCGACGGCGCAGCTCGACGCCATCCGCAGACTGCTCGCCCCATGACGTCACCTCCCTGCGGCGGGCGCAGCTTTACCCCGGCCGCGCCGACTCGGTCGAGGACGCTCAGCGCGTACCACTCGTGGTGTGCGGCCCTTGTCTCGCCATCGTCGCCCAACAGGTCATGCACGGGGACAAGTACCGGAGCTACGCGGCGCGCAGCGGCCGGTTTCTCCCCGCCCGGCCGCCTCGACGCCGATGACATACACGACGTAGGTATGTCATTTCCGACCCCGGCTGGGCGGATCGGGCAGCGCAGCAAGACACGGCGGACGACCGGGTGGGTTCAGCAGCAGCTCGCCGCCGGTGCGCTGGCAGTAGCGACCTCGTCGTGCTCGTCGGCGCCGGTGGTGGTGCAGCAGCTGGAGTCGGTCTCTTTGGCGAGGGTGTCGGTGTCGGCCTTGACGACGTAGACCTCCCACGGTTCGGCGCCGGGGCCGTGGACCCAGACCTTGTCCTGCAGGGCGTAGCAGCAGGTGGTGTCGTCTTCGACCCGGGTGCTCAGGCCGAGCTCGCCGAGCCGCGTGGTGGCGGTGTGGACCTGCTCGGTGGTCTGGACCTCGACGCCGAGGTGGTCCATCACCGTGGGCTGGTCCGGCTCGCCTTCGAGCAGGACCAGCTTCAGTGGGGGCTCGGTGACGGCGAAGTTGGCGTAACCCGGGCGGCGCTTGGCGGGCTCGACGCCGAACAGTGTCGAGTAGAACGCGATCGATCCCTTCAGGTCGGATACCCGCAGGGCCAGTTGCACACGAGACATGAGCTCTCCTTGGTTCGACGCCTGTCTAACCTACCGGTCTAGATTGCACTCGAAGTAGGCGGCTGTCAAGATAGAATCATGTCGAAGCAGGTGTGGCCGGTGCTGTGCCGCTCCCCACCGACCGGGCAACCCCGGTCCACCACCGACACCGCAGAGCCGGCCCGGGTGCCCAAGGCCATCGCCGACCAGGTCCGCGACACGAGCGCGGTGGTGTCGGCGTGAGCGCCTCGCACACCACCGAACCCGCGCCGGGAGCGACGCGCCGACTGTCGACACCGGACCGGTTCCTGCCGGTGGGTCCTCGGTCCGGCGCTGATGTTCGCCCTGGCATGGACACTGCTGCCCGACCTACCCGAATACCGCACCGGACTGATCATCGTCGGGCTCGCCCGCTGCATCGCCATGGTCATCATCTGGAACGACCTCGCCCACGGCGACCGCGAAGCCGCCGCCGTCCTCCTCGCCCTGAACGGTCGTCGGCGGGGAGCCGTCTCCGCCGCCTGCGCAGCGCGGCCCACAGCACCGACTGCACGACGACGGTCGCCACCGCTGCGGTGAGCACGACCGCACCCAGGCGAAGCCCAGGTGTGGCGAACTCCAGGACGACGGTGTGCTCGCCCGCCGGGACGTCGACCGCGAGGAGGCCGACGGGACCGTTCGGAACGCCGACGGGACGCCCGTCGAGCATCGCGGTGTACCCGGGCCAGCTCAGTCGAGCGAACAGGATCCGACCGGAAACGTCGGAGCGGTAGCGGACGACCTCCCGATCCGGCGCTGCCGTGTCGGTGAGGACCTCGACGCCTGCCGAGGTCCAGGAGACCCGGCCCCCGGGTAGCCCGAGTGGGCGGTCCCGCACCCAGAGGGTCCGCACGTCGTTCGTCGCAGCGACCCGCCAGCCCGGGGGCGGCACCCCGTCCACGACCTCCGGGAGCAGCGAGCGCTGCAGGACGAGGGTCGACACCCGCAGTGCGTCGACGAGGGGGATGTCGGCCGCCGGACCGGCTGGTTGCCACAGCCGGTCGAACGCCGCCGGGCAGGTCGCACCGCGGTAGTCCATGCACAGGGCCTCGGCGAACTCGCGGAACCCCATTCCGGTGTAGCTGCCCACCGTCACGACCCCCGCGGCACGAGGCAGGTTCCCGAACATGATGTCGCCCGAGCGCAGCTGTTCGGTCGTGACGCCCTCGAGTGAGGCCAGCTGCATGGCCGTGCCCTCGTACCCGCCCGTTCCGGCCGCCAGCCTGCTGACGTCGTATGCGGGATACACCGGCGTCTCACCGGGCGCCGACCGCGGGAAGGCAGTGGTCTGCAGCGCGACGACGCACGCTGTGCCCAGGACGAGGACCCCGGCCAATGCCGGCATTCCCCAGTGGCGATAGGCGACCAGCCCCATGGCGATCAGTCCGGCGACGAGGGCGAGGCCGATCGCATGCACGCGGTTGTAGTTCTCGGGCTGCACGGCCCACGCCAGGTAGTACCCCGCGAGGACGAGGACGGCGGTCGCGATACCTCGCTGCCGCAGCCGGTCGGTCGCCAGGCCCGCCGACAACACGACCGCGAACAACACCGCGGCGGCGAGGTAGAGATACTCGATGAGCCGGACCGGCCACCTGAACAGCCACAGGTTGGACGGGCCGACGGCCGCGACCAGGTACACCGCTCCGACCACGAACAGGCTCATCGAGGTGCGACGCCTGCCGCGCAGGCTCCGCCATGTCAGCCAGGGCAGGAGCGGGATCACGAACCACGCGAAGTACGTCGAGGGAACGCGCTCCAGCACGGCGCCGTTCCAGTTCGACATCGAGGGGAGATACGTCGGCGAACTCGCTGCGGCGAGCTCGCCGAGGTCCGGCACGAAGAACGTGTCGTTCGCGATCGTCGCGAGCTCCCGGCGGAGTGTGACGTCACTCGTCCCGAGCAGGGGCAGGAAGACGAGCAGCGCGACCGCACCGACGCAGCCGCCCATGACTGCCAGGTTCGCGAGCCGTACGAACCGGCGCTGCAGGACCAGTTCGACCGCAACCGCAGCAAGGACGACCACCAGGCCGAGCGCCGCGTACGGGCTCCCGGTCGTCATCGCGAGGGCGCCGAAGAAGAACGGCACCAGCGGATTGAGCGACCCACGGGAATGTCGGCGGGCCGACCACCAGAAATGAGTGACCCAGGTGAAGGCCATGAGACCGGCGGGCCAGCCGGACGCTTCGTACCACAGGGTGAACCCGGAGACCGGGACGGCGGTAGCGATGATCGCCGCCGGCGCCCGGCCGGCACCGTATTCCCGCGCGAGCAGGAAGGCGCCGAGGGCGAGCAGCGCGAGCATCTCGACCATCACCATGAAGGCCGCGAGCGACAGGTCGTCGACAGACGACACGAGGACGAAGCTGATCAGGTTGACCGGGTTCCACATCCCGGTCAGCGCCTCCGCGGCGTAGTTCCCGCCCATCCACCCGTCGGGGTGCATCGCAGGCCACTCGCCTGCCCGGAGTCGCTCGCCGAAGAGGTGCCACAGCGGCAGGAACTGCTCGTGCTGGTCTCCGACGTAATAGAAGAAGGTCCCCCGCCATTGAGGTATGACACAGATCGCCGCGGACAGCGCAGCGACCGCGATGGCGACCACCCATTCCGGGGCATTCCGGAGCCGCCGTGCGGTGACGGCGAGTGGGGCAGCACTCACGTCGGCCGGTCTTCGGCAGCTGACAGCGATTCGGCCGCCTCGCCCGGGTACTCGCTCAGCACCGCGGCGACGCGCTCGCGCTGATCACCGGTCAGCAGGATCCGACGCGACAGCACGAACGTGACCGGGACGGCGGCTGCGGCGGCAGCGAGCGGAGCGATGCGTTCGTCGACACCCAGCCACTCGACGAGCACGACGACGCCGACGGTCGTGAACACGTAGTTGGTGGCATTCGTCAGCGGAAACACCGTGAACTTGTGCCACGTCGGCCGCGTCCGGAACGTCCACCGGCAGTTCAGGAAGAAGGAGCCGATCATCGCGACGAGGAGGGCCGTCACGTGCGCGGCGAGATAGGGAACGACCGTGCGGAGGAACAGGTACAGCACGTAATACACCGCGGTGTTGACCACTCCGACCACGGCGAACCTGCCCACGTGGCGAAGCATCAGCCGCCCGATCCTCCCGGGTGGCTCACCACAGCGTTGCGACTGAGCGACTTCCGCACGAGCGTGCGGCTGCGGGGTAACGGGCTGACCGGTGGGATGCCGGGGTTGGTCTCGGCCACGATGAAATGTGGACGCTGCTTCGCCTCGTAGTAGATCCGGCCGACGTACTCGCCGATCACCCCGAGGAAGAGCAGCTGCAGACCGCCCAGCCCCGTGACCGCGGCGACGAGGGTGACGTAACCAGGCACCGTGACGCCCTGCACGATCGCGGTGACCACGAGGAAACCGACGTACGCGAACGACAACGCCGTCACGATGCCACCGAGGTAGATGGCCAACCGGAGCGGCGCGTTGTTGAAGGACATGATCCCGTCGATGCCGTAGTTCAGCAGCCGCCGGAAAGACCACTTGCTCGCGCCACCGCCGCGCCGCGCAGCGTTGTGGTAGTCGACGGTGGCCACCGAGAAACCGATCCACGAGAACAGGCCCTTGGAGAAACGGTTGTACTCACCCAGCTGCAACAGCGCGTCCACGGCACGACGGCTGAGCAGGCGGAAGTCGCCGACGCCGTCCTCCATGCTGACCTCGACGAGGGAGTTCACGAGCCGGTAGTACAACCGCGAGGACATCGTCCGACCGAAGGCATCACCCTCTCGCGTCCGGCGCGCGACGACCTGGTCGTACCCCTGCCGGTGCAGCTCCAGCATCTCCAGCACCAGGTGCGGAGGGTGCTGCAGGTCAGCGTCCATGATGACGACCGCATCCCCGCGCGCGTGCGCGAGACCGGCGAGCATCGCCGATTCCTTGCCGAAGTTGCGGCTGAGCGACACGTACCTCAGTCGCGGGTCCTGCGCGTTCAGCGTGCGCATCGACTGCCGAGTGCCGTCGCGGCTGCCGTCGTCGACGAGGACCATCTCGAGCTCGACCTCGGCGGGTTCGAGCGACGACAGCACCTGCTCGACGAGGTCGGGCAGCACGTTCTCCTCGTCGTGGCACGGGACGACGATGGACAGCAGCATGGGACACCCCTGCGGCGACACGGACGAACAGCGCGGCGGATGGTAGCGCTGTCACTCGAACGGCCGAGCGCGGCCGCTGGTTCCGCCGCGGATCGCGGTCGGTGGTCAGGTGGTCTCGGTACGGGCATAGCTCTTGGCCCCCCACCAGTCCCACTCGGTGTCGTTGGCGGGGGTGCCGGTCCGGGCCTGCAGGTCGTAGCCGTGGGAGTAGAACAGCATCCGTTTCACGAGCAGCCCCAGCCCGGTGAGGTTGGCGGCGCGCTGCTGGGTGTCGTAGGACACCCACCACGCCCGGTTCAGCCCGTCGGCACGGGCGAAGTAGTCGATCGCGTCGGCGGTGGCATAGTGATCGGGGTGGTCGCCGGGGTTCAGCGCCCGGCTGGGGTCGGACGTGTTGACCCAGGGCCGCAGGGTGGCCATGCCCTGACGCTCCCGGGCGATGAGGGCGCGCAGCGTGTCACGCAGGTCGGACCAGCCCTGGTAGGCGGTCGATCCGTCGACGGCGGGCAGCGACGCGACCTGCCCGGTTTGCAGCTTGCCGAGAGTGCGGCGCTGGGTGGCCGGGAACCCGGCGCCGTCGACGTTCCCGTCGGGCAGCCGCAGGCAGTAGCAGGCGAAGCCGGGGGCGCGGTAGCGGCGGATGCCGTGCGACCGGAGCTGCGGGCTCACGACGACCGTGTCCTCGAGCACCGGGTCAGGCGAGAGAGTGGACCGCAGCGCCGCCACGGCCGCTTGTTCGCGGGCCTGCCACCAGCCGTCGGTGCGGCCTGCGTCCCCGGCGGACACGACGATGTGCACCACGGTGGCGTCCGGGGTGTGCAGGTCGCTGTAGAGGACCTCGCCGCGGAACAGCAGCGCATCGTCGGGATGCCCGGCGACATAGCACACGACGTCCATCAGACGATCTCCCAGTCCTCGACGTGCAGTATGCCGCTGCCACCCTCGCCGGCACCGACAATCAGCCGCGTGTCCGCGGGTCCGGTGGCGCATGTCCGCCGGTCCGGTGACGGACTCATTGGCCGGTAGCGGCACCATCGAGGCCGTGTCTGCCTGGCCGCCGCCGGTGCGGCACGCTGTGCGGGTGGTGGTGCGCTTCCTGCTCGCCGACGCGCTGTCCCTGCTGGGCAACGCGGTGGTCGGCATCGCACTGCCCTGGATCGTTCTGTCCCGCACCGGCGAAGCGACGGCCGCAGGCACGGTCGCCGCGGCATCGGCCGTACCGGCGCTGCTCGCGGCCCTCGCAGGTGGCGTGCTCATCGACCGGCTCGGCCGCCGCCGCATGTCTGTCATCGCCGACCTGGCCTCGGCGGCGTCCGTCGCGGCACTGCCTCTGGTCGACGCCGCCACCGGGCTCACGCTGACCTGGTTCATCGTGCTCGGCGTCGCGGGTGCGCTGTTCGACGTGCCGGGGCAGACGGCGCGTCAGGCGTTGCTGCCCGACGTCGCCGCCGCCGCGCGGATGCCGCTGGAACGCCTCTCCGGGCTGCGCGTCGGGTTCTCCCGGGCAGCACTGCTCATCGGCCCCGCGGCCGCGGGTGGGCTGCTGCTGATCCTCGACGACGTGCTGGTCCTCTGGGTGACCGCCGCCTGCTCTGCGCTCGCGGCGGCGCTCACCGCGACACTGCCCGCCCGGGTGAGCACGCCCGCCGCGGCCGGGGACGACGACACGCAGCAGATCGCCGTGTCCGCCGCCGTGCGGGAGCTGGCGATGGTCCTGCCC
>JALYQB010000249.1 GCA_030856045.1 Actinomycetota bacterium | reverse complement strand
GCCTGCCGGTAGCGACCCTGCTGCTGGTAGACGATGCCAAGGCTCTCCAACGCGGTGGCTTCGCCGTGATGGTTGCCGACTTCGCGGGCGAGGGTCAGGGCCTGCTGGTGGTGCTCGGCGGCCTGCCCGTAGTGGCCCTGCCGCCGATAGACAGCGCCGAGGTTGTCCAGCGCGGAGGTTTCGCCCACCTGGTGACCGATCGCGCGGAACAGGGTCAGGGCCTGTTGGTGGTAGTCGGTGGCCTGCTCATAGTGACCCAGCCGCTGGCCGACGAAACCGAGGTGGTCCAACGTGCGGGCTTCACCGATCTGGTCGTCGCTCGCGACGAACAGGGTCAAGGCCTGCTGGTGGTGCTCGGCGGCCTGCCCGTAGTGGCCCTGCCACCCGTAGACGTTGCCGAGGTTGCCCAGCGCGCGGGCTTCACCGACCCGATCACCGATCGCGCGGAACAGGGTCAGGGCCTGCTGGAGGCGCTCAGTGGCCCGCTGGTAGTGACCCTGCCGCCAGTAGACGGCACCGAGATTGGTCAGCGCATACGCTTCTCCGGTCCGGTCGCCGGTGTCGCGGGCGGCGTTCAGCGCGTGGGTGTGGATGGCCACGGCGTTGGGGTAGTGACCGCCCACCTGGAGATAGCGGAACAGAGTGTCGGCCAGCCCGATGGTCTGCACGGGCCAGCCGTGGGTGGCGGTGTAGGCGCAGACGGCGGTGAGGGTGACCCGTTCGGTGTCCAGCCAGGCCCGTGCGGTGGCCGTGTCGGTCACCGGTGGGATGGGCGTGGCCGGTAACCGGATGCCGGGCCGACGGTGCTTCTCGGCGGGATGCAGGGTGTCCATCGCGGCCGCGGCGGTAGCCAGGTAGTGATCGAACAGTCGGGTCAGTGCCACCCACCGCTGCTCCTCGGAGTCCTCAGCGGTGGCGAGGTAGGTGGCGTAGGCACGCAGCAGGTCGTGCATGCCATATCGACCAGGGATCGCAGTCTGCATCAGGTGCGCCCGGGCCAACAGATCCAGCAGGTGCTGGGTCTGCTCGAGGCTGGTGTGGGTGAGCGCGGCGGCGGCGTAGGGGTCCAGGTCGGGCCCGGGGTGCAACCCGAGCAGCCGGAACGCCCGCGCCGCCTCGGCCGGCAGGTACTGATAAGACCAGGAGAACACCACGCGGATGGCGGTGCGCGGGTCACCCCCGGCATCGAACAGCTCCAGCCGCCGCTGCTCATCAGCCAACTCAGCGACCAGCGCTGCCAGCGGTGTGGTGGGGCGAGCGGCGGCAAGCTCGGCGGCGAGCCGCAACGCCAATGGCAGCCGCGCGCACTGCCCGGCCAGCGCGGCCGCCGCCTCCGGTTCGGCCGCCACCCGCTCCCCGATCAACGCCCCCAGCAGCGCAACCGCGTCCTCGGCAGGGAGCAGGTCCAGGTCAAGGCGCTGAGCACCGTCGCGGGCCACCAACCCCGCCAGGGCATCGCGGCTGGTCACCACCACGGCTGAGGGGGTGCCGGGCAGCAGCGGGCGGACCTGCTCGACGGTGCCGGCGTTGTCCAGCACCACCAGCATCCGCCGCCCGTCCAGCAGACTCCGATACGCGGCGGCGCGCTCGTCGACCTCCAGCGGGATCTCCGCCCCGGCCAACCCCAAAGCACGCAGGAACCCCGCCAGCGCATCTCCCGACGACAGTGGCTGCTCCGGGTCGTAGCCGCGCAGGTTCACATACAACTGCCCGTCGGGGAACTCGTCCCGGACCCGATGCGCCCACCGCAGCGCCAGGGCGGTCTTGCCCACCCCCGCGGTACCCGACACCGCGGAGATCACCACCGTGGCGCCGTCCTCGGTGGTGCTGTCCAGCAGCTTGGACAGCTGATCCAGTTCCTCGGCGCGGCCCACGAAGTGCGCCGTGCCGGAGGGCAGCTGATGCGGTACCGCCGTGATGAGGCCACCCAGGAGGGGATCCTTCAGGATGATGTCGCGGGATGGGTAGGGGTGATCAGGAAGGTGCACCCAGCCCACCACGTTGGTTTCCTTGACCGTCACCCGGACCCGGCGATAGGCGTCGGGGTCGGCGGCCGGGCTGTGTCGCACGACCTCGTCGAAGAACCACGACGACGTGACCACGCCCAGCACTCCGGGTGAGCCGGCCAGGGCGGACTTGAGCGGGGCGGCGTCCAGCAGCCGGAACGTCAGGTTGATCGACGCTCCCGTGACACCGTGCTCGTCGTAGTGCAGCTCTCCGGCGTGCAGGGCCATCCGCAACCGGATCTGCTCCGGCACGGATCGGCTGCCGTTGTGCTCGCGCAGTCCTTCGACGAGCCGGCCAGGCAGGGACTCGACGAACACGCTCTTGGCGACCTCAGGGCGGGCCAGGATCAAGATGCCGTCACCACGGTCCTCGTGATGGCAGTCCGCCCAGGGGATGGCGGCTGCGCGGAACGCCTGCCGCAGAACGCGATACAGCCCCTCCCGCACCGCGACCTGCTGCGGGTTGATCCGGTGCTGGTTCCCGAACCCCTCCACGTCGACGGCGATGATCGTCCGGTGCACTGCGGGCGGTAGCTCGGGCATGTGACCTGATTTCACGCGACGTGACAGTCACGCTCGCTTGGTGGTCGCCAG
>JALYQB010000229.1 GCA_030856045.1 Actinomycetota bacterium | reverse complement strand
GAAGAAGGTGGGGCTGACGAACTGCAGCTCCACGTGCCGCACCGGCGCACGGGTGAGCAGTTGCGCGAAGGTGACCGACGCCGGTCGAGCGGGCTGGACTGCGCAGCGGGCCGGGCCGAGGACCACGGCCTCCGGAAGCTGCGGTGGCTCAGTGGCAGCGAGCCAGCCCAGCCGCCACCGCGCCCGGCCCGCGCCGGCCTCGAACAGCGGGCCCACCGAGAACGGCTTGTGCTGCGCCGTGTGAGGCACCGAAGCGTCCTCCAGCATCACGCAGGCCGCACCGTGCAACCGCGCCGGATACACCCGGATGCCAGCCGGAACCGACAGTTCCAGATCGAGAACGGCAGGCACCTCAGCGGCCCTGCCGTGCCGTGCGGCCGAGGGCCGCGCAGCCGATGACACGGCCCGCGTTATCCCGCACCTCACGGTAGGGAAAGACCAGGTCACGGCGCTCAGGACAAGCCTCGGCGACCACGCGGGGCACCACCAGCCACATGCCGGGCCGAGGCGCGGGCAGATCATCCACCCCGTCGGCACCGATGTCGAACAGCTCGACTCCCCCGCCATCCACATCGACCCAGCCAGCCGCAGTAGCCTCCTGCCGGAGACGAACCGGTGGCGCGTCCGGCGCGAGTTCCACCTGCCCATCGGCGGTCACGATGTGCACGGGATGTCGGGTGATATTGCGGATCACTGAGTGGCCCCGAAGAGCGCCGCGGGGTCGAATGACCTCGGTAGCTGGGTGCGTGGGGCCCGGCCATCGCGATCCTGCCGCGACGAGACATAGCAGCAGTCGGATCCGTAGAGCGCGGCTGCCCGCAACATCGCCAGGGATACGGGGACGTTGCCGCCCGTGGTGTCGAAGCACACGTCGGCCGGGTCGACGTCGTGCTCGCGGAGCTTGGCCAGGACCCGCTGCGTCACCTCGGGAACCACCTCTTTCACATCGTCGGGCTCGGAGACGGAGACCACGTCGAAGTCCACGTCATCCGCAGCGAGGCTCACCTTCAGCTCGTCCAGGCTGACGGCGTGGATCTGGGGCGTGGCCACGGCCACCACCAACCGGGGTGCCGCGGCGTCGACGTTCACTTCGGGGACCGTCTTGTCCCCCGGTCGCTCGCTGGCCCGAGGCCGGTAGCCGTACCGCTTGGGACTCAGCGGCTGGACGAGCACCGCATAGTGGCCCAGTTCGGGCATCGGCGCGCGGGCTTCACGGCGGCGAGCGCGCCAGCGCCGGATCTGGTCCACCCCGACGCAGACTGCGATCACCAGCAGCACGGCCGCCCCGCGCAGTACCGGATTCCGCCAGGTCGGCGACGGTGCGCCGAAGAGCTCCACCGCGGCGTCCGGCAACACCGGCGCCAGCAGCACCGCGACGAACACGCTGCCCAGGTACTGCGACGCCCGGATCAGCGCCGCCCCTGCCCGGCGTAGGACGCTCATCGTGCGGCCCGCCTGATGGTGCTGATGGCGGTGAGCCGGGCGTCGGCTACGGCGGCATTGCCGTGCTCGTCGACGGTGACGTACTCCACGGTGTCCAGCACCGCCCGGTCGGTGGAATCGGCCCCGGTTGGGCACGGGTAGTGCGCGAGTCCGATCCGCGCCTGTGACCAGGTGGAGAAGACGCCGGGTGGCTCCCCGGGCTCGGCCCGGCCCCACAGGACGAACCGCTGTGAGAGACGCTCAACGTAGCCGAGCGTTCCGCTGACCGGGCCGGGCAGCAGCTCCGACGACTCGGCTATCCACACTGCCGTGCCATCGTCTCCGTCGGCGAGCCAGCGCAGCTCTCGCTCGCGGTCGAAGGCGGTGAGCTGGAAGCAGGCGCTCGGGACCGTCCACGCAGCGTGGTCCGGTGCCAACAGCGTCCCGTCCCGGCGGGCGGCGACGGTGAACTCGGCCGGCATCGCGGCAAGCACGGTGATCTCACCCTGGGTGGCAGCCACCGCGTCGGCGGCCGAACAGCGCCGCGCGCTCCAGTACAGGGTTCCGGCGTTCATGGGGTGTCCTTCCGCCCGATGTGGGCTCGCCAGGCGTGGCGCAACCCGGCCAGCGCGGGTGTGGTCAGGTCGGGCGGGTCGATATCGTCGTGGGCCAACCCGGCACCGCGCAGCACGACCTTCGTGACGTCGATGTCGCCGAGGCCACGCTGCTGACGCCCGCCCAGCGGCACCCGCCCCGCGGCCAGCTCCCGCAGCACCAGCAGCAGCAGCGCGGTGGCCGCGTCGCGGATACCCGGATCGGTGATGCGGTCACGGCGAAGCCGCAGCCGGATCGGGTGGTAGCGGAACCCGTGTGGCTCGAACTCGCAGAACAGCCGGCCCTCACTCGCCCCGCCGGTCCACCGGTCGATGCCGACATGCTCGGTGCGGCGCAGCTCGGCCGGTGCGCCGTCGTCGTTGGTTGCAGACACCGAGCGGGGCAGGTCAGGCCTGCCGTCCGGGCCGTCGGGCGGGCTCGTGATGGTGTCCCAGCCCGATGCCGGGATCGTGGTCGTGCTCGGGCAGTCGTGCACCACCAGCGGCGAAGCGGTCGAATCGGGCACCCCCGCCGCGTGGCCGAACAGCACCGCCGCCAGCGGCGCCCCGGAGAGTTGGTCACTGAACTTCTCAGGCGGGTCCTGCCCGCCCACCGTGTGGCAGATGAACTCCGCGCGAGTGCGCAGCGCACCAGCCAGCGCGGTGCCCGGCAGCACGAGCCGTAGCAGGTCCGGGTGGTCGGGATGCTGCTCCGCGAGTGGCAGATGGGCCACCGAGGGCGTCGCCTGCCCAGAGCCGACCGACACCGGCCCGAGGGGCGTCCAATGCACGTCGATATCGAGTGCGCCGCCGTCGGCCGGTGCAGCGTCGGGCAGCTTGACCACCTTCGGGTTTCCGGCCGTCTCCCAGTAGTCGTGCGGGGAGTCATAGCGAACCTGGGTAGCTTCGATCACGTCCGCTTCGGCGGTGAGGACGCCCAGCCCGCGGCTGGTTCGCGCGCCGACCGGCAACCCCACTTCGAGCGCGGCGGCGATTCGGCCCAGCAGGTCCAGGTCGGTGGTCTCGGAGCCTGCGGTGGAGTGCACCTCCAGCTCCAGTCGCACCGTCGCCCCGGCAGGCACCAGCTCCCGGCCGTAGAGCAGCCCATCGGCAGCACTGCCCCAGGCGCGGTCGATGGCCACCCCGTCCCGTCGGCCCACTCCCTCCGGGGCCGTGCTCACAGGTGCGTCATGCACCACCACCCGGGACGCGCCCACACCGTCCAGGTCGGCTGCACCCCAGATCTCCTCGATGGGGGTCGCCGGAGCGGTCCGAGGTGCTCGACCGGGCGGAGGTGGCTGCCAGGGCTGGCCGAGTGCGGCGCGCAGGGCCCCGGCCAGTGATGAGCCGGGCAGCACCAGCTGCCCCCGCCCATCGCGTGCCAAGGCGGCGTCCGCGCCGGGTGCGGCCGCCCACCCGCCGAGGTGCAGGGGGCTGCTGGCCGTGGCCGTCGCGGTCAGTCTGGTGATCGCCACGACGTCACGCGCCATGATCCGTCCCTCCGTCGGCACTCGCTCCGGCGGCGAGTAGATGGGCCAGCACCCGGGCTCTCGCCCACGGCTCGGCTTCGGTGGTGCGGTGTTCGGCGGGCACCTTGAGCAGATCCCATACCGCGCCGTCGGCGAGCAGTGCCCGCAGCTGCCGCTCGGCCTGCTCGGACCACCGGTCGGACCGGGCTCTCGCGGTCCGCAGCGAGGCGAGGAACCGGGACC
>JALYQB010000200.1 GCA_030856045.1 Actinomycetota bacterium | reverse complement strand
GAGAAGTCTTGGGAAGGACGACTCGTCCTACCGGAGTTTCGTTCGCCCACCGGGGCGACACGCCGAAGATCACCGATCTTGCTCAGCGGGGCCGGTCACGTCATCAAATGATCTTGGAACGGCCCTGAGCGTGACCCCGCCCGTACGGTCGACACCCAGCTCACACAGCGAAGCGAGCACGGCGTCGATGGACTCCCGACCTGCTGAGCGACGAGGGCCCCGGGGATGGGAATTTACGGGTCGCCCCAACCTTTGCCTGGGCTTCTGCGGGTGGACGACGGCAAGACGCTGCCGGGTCGGGGGACGTCGTGTTCAGGCCGGCGCCGTTCGTCGTGGGCACGAGACGGTAGACGTCCGCCAATCGACTATTTGGCTCCAGCTCACCCACCCCGCACACCGGCGGCATGACTACCGCATCACCCGAAGGTGCCACCGCAATGAGACCGCGTACATGTGGGCTACGGGGGAGGGGCGTACCGACTTCCGTCTTCATTGACCCTGTGAAAGGTAACAAACTGGTCCCACGTCCACCGGATATTGCCCACGTTGAATGAGACGCTTGAGACCTCGCCCTCGGCGAACCAGGTCAGCGTCACCGACGCCCCGGAGCGCATGACCGCGGGGTCCAGCTCCTGCTGTGACGCGACGGCAGGCAAATCGTCATTGGGTATGGCATACAGGCAACTCTCGTCGGAGATAGAACCAACCGAGACGTCTGCGTAATTGGGGCCGTCGAGCACGTAACGGCGTGTCTCGTCTCCGTCGGCTGGCAGCGGTACGCCAACAGAACCCGTGTAAGGATCTGGGAAACTCGTTATTGTCTCGGGTCCGAAGAGGCAGTCCGGGCGCCTCGTGCGGTCGAAACCGCTCAACGTAGACTCTTCGTGCTGGAGCATGTGCAGGCTCACAGGGCAGAGGTTCGAGGGGTCACAGGAAGGTTTGACGCGGGACACGAGCGGCGGGTTGCTTGCGACAAATTGCCTTGCCCGGCGTGTCTTCCCACCGATGCCCCCGGACTCTGTACGCGCGGTCGTGGTGCTGCTGAAGGCGTCGACGACGAAAAGCGGCCGCTCCCGCTGCCAGTCGGTCAGTTCGAAGGACTCCTCGCCCATGTCCCAGTAGAACTGCTTAACCGTGTTGCCTACCGCGTCGACGCAGGCGAACGGTTTTACGATTGGGGAGACTGCGCACAGGACGTCGTCGAGGAAGACCTTAGTGATGCTCCAAACGTCGGCGGGGTCGGCGGTAGCCTCCACGTGCACGCTGAACCGACGATCGAACATGGGGCTCCCCGGAGGCACCGGGCTCGCTTGCATGCGCCCGGTGACCGGGAACATAGCCCGGCCGCCGTCGTCGGCGGTGCGAGTCAGGCCGCCGGGGAGCAGAACGAAGGATCCGCGGGTGTTGAGCCGCTCGCCGAACCCAAGACCGCCGCGCACCTTGACGGTCACACCGGGAAGCACTCCGGGGACCGGGAACGTCGTGTTGTTGCCCAGCAACACAAGCATCACCAGCACGCAATTTAGACCCCGGATTCGTTCCGGGTCGATGGCGCCGTAGTCGGTGCCGACGACCACGAGGACAGTCTTGGGCTCCCCGTCTTCGATGGTGCTGTCCGTGCGCCGCAGCGGCTCGCCTTCCATGAGTGTGACCTTCGCGGTCTGCGTCAGCAAGGCAATCGTCAGCCCCAGCGCGGATAGTGCGGCGGCGAGGTATCCCGCGACCCCGGCCGCGGTCTCGAGTTTCGACTTCAGGTCGGACACATCGACCGGCAGATCCCCGCTGCGGTACCAGTCATGCTTGCTGATGTGATCGAGAAGGGAGCGAAACGGCCCTTGCCAACCTCGGTCACCGACGACCTCGACGCCGCCTGCGACCTTGCTCATGATCCAAAGGGCGACTTGCCCGGCAGTGTCTTCGGCACATCCGCTCGGCGGGGGCGTCGGGCTCTCCGGAGGCGCGGGGAGCTTCAACTCGGGGCCAACCACCGTAGTGAGCAGACCTGCAGTGACCAGGGCCGCGAACGTTGAGGAGCTGATCAGAACCCGGTCGGGGCTGGCGGCCGGGTCCGCCACCGTTAGACCACCGGCCCGGGTGGACTCCTCGTCGACCAACCGTGCAAGCGCCCCCGGACCGGCGATGTCGGGCGACGACGCCTGCGCCTCGGCAAGGCCGGTTCGCAAGGTCTCTGATACCGCGGCCGCGTCGAGGCCGTTGGCGTGGGTGGTAAGCAGCTGCCCGACCTGTGACAGCGGGATCCGAGCGTCTGGGTTAGGCACCCGAGCCGCCGACCACACCAGCGCCCACGGCACACCCACCGTGTCCCCGTCGGTCGTCAGCGACGACCCCGACCCGTCCATCACCGGGACACCAGCGAGCTTGAAGACGGCCAACGTGGCGGCCAGCCGGCCGGCTCCGTGGTGCTCCAGGGCCGAGGCGAGCATCACAGCTCTCACATCCGGGTCGTCAGAGACGGCCAGCGGGACGGGCGGCTCGGGCAATTCGACGTCCCGGGTGACCTCAATGCTGTCCGCCACCGGGATTGGGGCGCTCGGGGCTTCCGCATCCGGAGCCGACCAGGACGGTGGCTGGCCCGGGCAAGCGGCTACCAGCGTTAAAGTCGTGATCATGGCGATGGCTCTGGCCACCTTGGCTACATAAGATCTCATGAACGCCTCCGCCGCACTCCCGCCTCGATGCCCGGAGACTCCACGTAAGGGCGGCGAGCACAATCATAGTGGCACCACCCCCCCGCCGAAAGTCGACGGCTGATCGCGTCGCCGTCGTTGTGCCACTGCTCGCCAGATCTGCGACCGAGGTCAGCCTCTGCAGGCGCTGTCGACGCCTACGCCACGATCGTGGAGTCCGCAGCGCTTCCGTTCGGCCTTCTTCCCGGTGTGCACGAGGACCTTTCTGTGGTGCCGCTCGGCGAACTGCTGGACGATCTGCGGCCCGACATCCTTGGGGAACTACTCGTGCTCGACCGCCTGGCCGGCGCCGACGTCAATGGCCTTGCCTTAAGGCGGTCAGTGCGATGATCACGTCCGCGTTTCCGCAGGTAGCGGCCTTGGAGCAGGCCCTAATGCAAGGCCATTGGGCGCCGACGTCGACAGGCTCTCGGCGCAGCGGCCGCTCCGACTTGCGTGGAGGGAAGCCCCGGCCGCCTACGGGGCCTTCGTCGCGCGCTGCCGGCGACCACGTCGAGCACCCGCATCTGATCGACCTGCTCAAAGTCGACGACGAGTCAAACAACGCGTCTGCATGGGCCACCCTTGCGGTGGACGTCGTCCCGCTACTGCAGCGCAGCGACCACCCCGCCCTCGTCTGGCTGCTCGGGCGACTGGAGGACCTCCGGCACGAGGTCGAAGGCTCACGGCTTGACGAGCTCGCGGTAACAGCCAGGTTCCGGGCTGCGAACCTCCTGCTGAAGGATGACCCGGGACAGGCCAACGAACTCCTCACCGGCACCCTCGCCGTGACGGACCTGGCCTGGCCGGTACGCGCCAGTATCCTGAACAACCGGGGCATCAGTTGGATGGCGCTTGACCGTAAGGATCTCGCGGTCGCTGATTTCAACTCCGTCATCACCGCGGAAGCGGCCACCGACGAGATGCGGGCCTGTGCGCTGAACAACCGGGCGGACATCCGCGCCGAGCACGACCCGGTCGCCTCCATCGCCGATCGCACCGCCGTGCTCGACCTCCCCGACACTACTTATGACCGGCGGTTCATCGCGCTGATCCGGCGCGCCCGCACGCACTTCGTCACGGGCAACCAGACCGGCGCCTTCGCGGACGTCGACACCATCCTGGCGACTGAGGACATCGTGCCCGAGCAGAAGATGGCCGCGCGGCTCCAGCGCGCCGAGCGGCTCCTCGACGGCCGCACACCAGCCGACGCGGCGCCGGACCTCAAAGCGGTGATCGCCTCCAACCGCAACTTTGACGAGGTGGACGCTCGCGCCCGCGTCCTACTCGCCGAAATTGGGCCACCCATTTCGTAACACGTCTGCCGAGCTGAGCGCCCCGATCTTGTTTCGAGCCGATTACTCGACCCTGATCTCGTCCTGACGGTTGCGACCGCGAACTGGGTCGCGGCCCCATCTCCCTCCTCGGGTGATCACGGAGTGCGTCAAGTCGACCGTGAGGCCCTGGGCTGCGTGCACGGTGGAGGCGTAGCCGAGGGCGAGGTGCTCGCCAACGTAGGTGGCGGGCAGCACCATCGGACCGCCCAGCAAGGAGGCTACTCCTCGGGCGCCGCCCGATCCGGGGGCTCGGCCCACCGCTGCGCGGTGGTGCGCGGTATCCGGGTGGCCACCTCGACGTCGCGCCAGGACATGCCCGTCTCGCGCAGGGCGGCGATGACGGCACCACCATGCTCGGTGTTGCGCTCCCGGCGATCCATCGTCTCCCTGGCCCCGGCGACCAGGTCGCCGGTCCGGTCCGACCCGAGCAGCACATCGAGTGCCTCGGCCACGGTCACGGCTCCGACCCTCCTTGCTGGGTGTCCCGCGAGTGGGACACTGTAGACGGTGTTGCCACATCAGCGTACCGACGATGGGACATCCGATGAGCGATCCGCTAAACACCGGGGAGCGGGAGACCTTCCGTCATGCCAACGTGGGCATGAACGGCAGCGACGATCAGCAGTTCGTGGACCAACTGGTGGACCGCGCCAGTCCGATGTGGACTGATTACACCTCTGCAAGGCAACCTCGGCGGTGGCGTCCTTCGTGGCAGCGAGACACGACTAACACCTGATGATGTTCCGGACCGCGACCTGCGACGGTCGTCAAGGTTGCGTGTAGTCGGTGACGTCTTCGAGGGTGCGGTATTCCTGCTCGCTGATGAAGTGACACCAAGGCAGTTGGGTGTTCGGGAAGCGGAGTCGTCGGGCGCCGGCCCAGGTGGCGAGTTCGATGTGGCCGAGTGTG
>JALYQB010000193.1 GCA_030856045.1 Actinomycetota bacterium | reverse complement strand
CGCGGTGGACCTCGCGACCGCGCTGGAGCGGCGCGACACCAAGGCCTGCGGCGAGCTGGAGACCATCGCCGCCCTGATCTCGGGCGACAGCCTGCTGCCCGCCGACGATGGCACCACCCAGCTGCTCACCCTGCTCGAGGAGTCGGTGAAGCACGCGGTGGGGGTCTCGAAGGACCTGCGCAACGGCATCCGCGAGTCGATCGAGCTGCTGGCCACCGAGGTGCTGCAGCGGCGCCGGGCTCGCGACCTGCCGACAGGCGAGTCCGGCCTCGCTGCGGACCTCACCCGGCAGTCGCTGCGCTACCTCTACCGCATCCTGTTCCTGCTCTACGCCGAGGCGCGCCCGGAACTCGGCGTGCTGCCTGTCGGCACCCCGGAGTACGCCGAGGGTTACGGGCTGGACCGGCTGCGCGAGCTCGTGCTCGTCGAGATCACCAGCTCCACCGCCGAGGACGGCACCCACCTCTACCAGTCCCTGGGCACGCTGTTCCGGCTGGTCAACGAGGGCTACCCGCCGGAAACCCTGGGGCTCGACGGAGTGCAGTCGCCAGGTGAGGACGCGGGCGGGCTGCGGTTCGAGGCGCTGCGGGCCGATCTCTTCAGCCGCGACGCCACCGCGTTGATCGACGAGGTGGGCCTGGGCAACGGGTGCCTGCAGCAGGTCCTCGGGCGGCTGCTGCTGTCCCGGCAGCAGCGTGGCCGTGACCGGGGATTCGTCTCCTACGCCCAGCTCGGGATCAACCAGCTCGGCGCGGTGTACGAGGGTCTGATGTCCTACTCCGGCTCGATCGCCACCGATCACATGGTCGAGGTTGCCAAGGACGGCGACGCCAGCAAGGGCAGCTGGGTGGTGCCGGTGTCGAGCACCGAGGGCTTCGACGAGAAGTGGTTCGTGCAGACCACCAACGCCGAGACCGGCGTGGTCTCGCGGGTCACCTACCAGCCCGGCGACTTCGTCTTCCGGCTGTCCGGCCGCGAGCGGCAGCGCAGTGCGTCGTACTACACCCCCGAGGTGCTCACCCGGTGCGTGGTGACGCACTCGCTCGCCGAGCTGCTGACCGACGACACCACGGCCGCCGACGTGCTGGGCTTGACGATCTGTGAACCGGCCTTGGGCTCCGGGGCATTCCTCGTCGAGGCGGTGAACCAGCTCGCCGGGCAGTACCTCACCCGCCGGCAATCCGAGCTGGCCACGACGATCGCCCCCGAGGACTACCCGGCCGAGCTGCAGAAGGTGAAGGCCTATCTCGCGCTGCACAACTGCTACGGCGTCGACCTCAACGCCACCGCGGTGGAGCTCGCCGAGATCACGCTGTGGCTCGACGCGATGCACCCGGGCCTGCGGGCCCCCTGGTTCGGGCTGCACCTGCGCCGCGGAAACTCGCTGATCGGCGCCCGCCGGGAGACATACACCCCCACGCAGCTGACGAAGCGCGCCTGGCTGACCACCGTGCCCACCGCTCGCCCACTGGGTGAACGGGTGCCCGGCACCGAGGTGCACCACTTCCTGCTCCCGGCCGCCGGGTGGGGTGCGGTGGCCGACACGGCAGAGGCCAAGGAGGGCCGGCCGACGGCCACCGCGGCGCTCAAGACGTGGCGCAAGGCGGTGACGGCGACGTTGAGTTCGGCGGAGAAGGCCCGGCTGCAGTTCCTTGGCCAGCGGGTGGAGACACTGTGGGCGCTCACCCGGCGCCGACTGATCATCGCCGAGAACGAGATCCGGCGCAGCATCGACGTCTGGGGCGCAGACGACCTGCCGGCGGGGTCGGGCGCGGTGCAGCGCGAGCAGATCGAAGCGAGCCTCACCGACATCAACAGCGCCTACCTCCGGCTCCGCAGGGTCATGGACGCCTGGGCAGCACTCTGGTTCTGGCCGGTGACCACCTCCGTCACGCCGCCGACTCGGGATCAGTGGATCACCGCGCTGGAAGCGCTGCTGGGCAAGGTGAGTAGGGCCGAGACTCGCGGCGGCCGCGGCCTCTTCGCCGACGACGCGACGTGGGCCGAACTCGACGAGGCCGAGCAGAACGAGATCGCCTTCACCCGGATGTGCCCGGTGGAGCAGGTGCTAGACGACCACCCGTGGCTGGGGGTCTGCGCAGAAGTCGCGGAAAGGGAGGGCTTCTTCCATTGGGAGCTCGACTTCGCTCCGGTATTCGCTGCTCGCGGCGGGTTCGACCTGCAACTCGGTAACCCGCCCTGGGTGCGGCCGCAGTGGGACGACATGCTCGTGCTGGCCGAGGACGACGCCTGGTTCGGTCTGGTCGACAAGCCTGCGGTGACGACGGTGCAGGAACGGCGCGCCTTCGTCCTGGATGACGGAGACAAGCGCTACCTGGACGAGCGGGCCTCGCTGGCCGGCGTAAGCGCGCACTTGGGTAGCACCATCGATCGGCCACTGCTGGCGGGCACTCAGCCCGACTCGTACCGCTGCTTCATGGATCGCACCTGGCGCAGTATGGCTCTTGGCGGCGGCGTAGGGCTTATTCACCCAGAGTCGCACTTCGTTGAAGCAAGGGCCGGTGGTCTCCGGCGTGAGACCTATCAGCGCTTACGTAGACACTGGCAGTTCCGAAACGAGTTGAAGCTATTTGAAGTTGATCATCGTAACGAATTTGGGGTGTCGATATACGGAACGCCGCGCAAGCCGCACTTCCTGAACGCCGCAGCAATCTATCGTCCCGAAACTATAGATCGATCGCGACAGCACGACGGTACGGGTCCTGAGCCAGCCATCAAGGACGAAGAAGATCAGTGGGATGTGCGACCGCACGCAGCTCGGATCGTAACGGTAGATGAAGGCGTGCTTGCGAGCTGGCGTGACCTGGTTGACGAGACAGGAACACCCGCGGTCGATGCTCGGATGTTGCTGCCTGTCACCAGATCCAGTCAGCAGGTGCTGAACAAACTGGCTGCCGCTCCCCGCTTCGGCGCCGTCCAGTCAGGCTGGACGACGGGATGGCATGAATCTGCGGACCGCAAGGCTGGCTACTTCGTCGGACAGTCGGCGGTGCCTGAATCATTGGCTGACGTGATACTTCAAGGTCCACATATCACTGTCGCGAATCCGTTCTCGAAACAACCCAACGCGTCGATGCGAAATAACCTCGACTACACTCGTTGGAATCTTGAGGAGTTGGCCGAGCGAGCCATCCCGCGCACAAGTTATCAGCGCGCCCGACCAGCCGATGAGTATCTAGCTGGATACTCTCTGTGGAACGGTACGCCATCGAGCCGCTTCTGGCGTCTAGCCTGGCGAGCAATGGCGAACTCAACTAATGAGCGGATGGTCCATGCCGCGATACTGCCTCCTGGGCCTACGCATGTACATGGCTTGTCCAGTGTTACCGCGCGGACTTTGTGTGATCTGGCTGTTGCGTCCGGCATGTGGTCCTCGCTCCTGACCGACTTCCTGGCAAAGGTCACAGGCAAGACGAACCTAATGATTGACGACGTGAGTCGCTTCCCTCATTCGTGTGGACATCCACTCGTCCCCGAACTCATCCTCCGCGCCCTCCGCCTCAACTGCCTGACCGCCGACTACGCCCCGCTCTGGAATGAGCTGTTCGACACGGCATGGCAGCACGACTGCTGGACGCGCGAGATCCCGTCACCCTCGATGGGCGAGGTGGCTCCGCAGTGGACCATGTCCACCCCCCTCCGCCGCGACGCCGAACGCCGGCAGGCGCTCGTCGAGATCGACGCGCTGGCCGCCGTCATGCTCGGTATCACCGCCGAGGAGCTGTGCGCCATCTACCGCACTCAGTTCAGCGTGCTCCGCAAGTACGAGCGGGTGATGCAGTTCGACGCCAACGGCCGCCAGGTGCCCAAGGATGTACTCAAGGACGTCGAGCGCTCCGGCTCACGCGCGGACCTCGGTTGCTACGAACCGCCCTTCACCCCCGTCGACCGCGAGGCCGAGATGACCATCGCCCATGCTGAGTTCGCGCACCGTGCTGCTGCATGAACAAAGCCGTAAACCGTACTGGTTCGGCCTCACCGTTCCTCAGGCAGCGACCGCGCAGCGGCGTCGAGGGCGCCTCGGGGCACGATGCGCTCGACGGCATAGATCGCAGTTGCGCCAGTTGGTCCGCTGAGCCGGATTCGGTAGTAGCAGACTCGATACTCGCCGATGCGCAGCCGGAACCAGCCCGGCGCTGCGCCAGTGATGGTCTTGATGTCGAGATTAGGGGCATCCTCGGCGAGCCGTCGCATCCCGGCGACGATGCGGGTGCGTTCCGGGCCGGGGCCGATCCGTTTGAGGTCCTTCTTGGCGGCCCGCTCGAGCCGGATCTCAGGCACCCTGCGAGTCCGGCCCGTCCTCAGCGTCGAGCTCGGCCAGCACGTCGTCGAGCCGCTCCCCGTACTCGCCACGGGCAAAGCGCTCCTCAGCGGCCTTGCGCCCGGCTACGAACTCCGGGGAGTGAGCGAGCACGTAGTCGTAGAACGCTTCGGCGTCGATCGCCGAGAGCACCGCGACCGGGTGCCCACGTCGAGTGACGATGACGGGCTGGCCGCCCTCCTCCAAGCCGTCGAGCACGGCCGAGGCGCGGTTCGCGAGGTCGCGCACTCCGACAGTCTTCATCTGGCCACCTCCCGATGTAGGTACATGCGAGGTACTACACAAGAGGGTACCTCAACCGCTGGGCCCGGCCGGATCGCGTTGTCGACAAGAGGGTGCTCAGCGGTCCCGCGCGAAAACGACCCGCTCCTCAGCGAGGTCGACCCCGGTTGCCTTCCACCGGGCGTCCCGGATGGCCGGGCCGACTGCCGTGCGGTCGTAGCCGTACCAGTGCGGAAGGGCGTCCTCGCCGACGCCGGGAGTGGCAAGCCGAGCACGTCGTCGACCGAGTCGACGCTCATGCTGGCTCTGCTGCCGGAGCCAGTCGTGGAGCGCATGGTACTTGCCGACGTGCGCCGATACGTTCCCATCACCCGGGGCGTCGGTCGTCTCTGCCGGCTCCTCGGGCGCCAACGCGTCCGGCTGCGTCATCGCCGGCGGCGGACGGGTCCAGATGGTCGTCATCCGATCGATGAGCTCGGCCGTGCGGTCGGTGATGTCCGGCTCGGTCCAGAACGACTGGTTACCGGACCGCCGAATGGGCGAGGTCACCTGCAGCGGGCCATGACCACCCTGTCGCGGATCACCCAACGTGCTGCCGTGCGACCAGCGGCCGTGGGCCGATCCACCGGTCAGCGCTGACATGTGGCATAGCCCCTGCTTCCGTCGAACCCGATCGACGACTGCGCCGGGTGAGGACTCTCCGGTCGGGTCCACCCTCGACGCGCTGCCCGGCAACCACCGCAACCCCGACGACGACTCCGCCGCGGACGCCCGCACCTACTGCCTCGAGGCGATGGACACCGCCGACCGCGGTTCACCCGACGTGCTCGCGCAGGCGCCCGAGGAGCGTCTGCCACCACTCGGCGTGCCGCTGCTGGAAGACGAGCAGCGGGAAGCCGTGTCGCGCAGCGTGCTCCCGGGGGATCTCGTCCCATCCGAGATGCTCGACGGTCACCCGGGTCTCGGTACCGACTCGCTCGAAGCCGACGCGTACCTCGGTCTCCTGGTCGGGCGTGAAGCTGGCCTGACGCCATCCGAACCAGCCGTGACGGCGGTTCCCACACCTGGATCCGACCGACCTCGAAGACCTCGCCATCGTCGTAGGTCTCCGTGAGGCGCCCGCCCGGGCCGGGCTCGAAGGCCATCCGCCCGGTGCGGCGCGCATCGAACAGGAACAGGCCGTCGGACCGCCACCACCGGTCGATCTCGCTCGTGAAGGCTTCGAAGGCCCGCTCCGCCGAGGGCGACACGCACGGCGACCACCACCCTCGACCTCATCGCTGCTGCTCGACATGGTCCTTGAACGCGGTGAGCTCCCCGACCCAGCCCCGCTCCGTTGCTGCGAGCCACGACCTGAGCTCGTCCATGGGTCCGGACCGGAGTGTGTAGATGCGGACCCGGGCATCGAAGGCGGGGTGGGCGTCGTCGACCAGCCCGCTCTCTCGCAGGACCCTGAGGTGACGACTCATCACCGGCGGGGTCAGCTCCAGGACGGCGGCGAGCTCCCCCGCACGGTGTGGCCGCTCCCGCAGGAGGTCGACAACCCGGCGCCGGTGCGGGTCGGCCAAGGCAGCCAACGTCCGGTCCAACGGCCGAGGGTGGCTCGGCGCCGCCCCGGCGCTCGTCACCAGTGCTTCGCCTCGATCGTGGTCCCGATCGCTCGCTCGGCGTCGGCGAGCGAGACGTCACGGACGTGCATCGAGAAGGTCCAGCGGTGACCCTCGAGGTCAGCCACCCGGTAGATGCGGTCGCCGTAGAACTCGTCAGAGGGTTCGGCGTCGATGGCCGCGCCGGCTGCCCGTGCCCGATCGCAGTGCTCGTCGAGACCGGCTTCGAGCGTCACATGCACGCTCTGGGTGTTCGCTCCCCCGATGGAAGCCGGGCTCTTGGCCCGTTCCTCCCACTCGCCACCGACCATCACCCGGCCCCGACCGTCGATGCCCAGCTCGTAGTGGCACATCGTCGGGTCACCGTCCGGTGCCTCGATCGCCATGGTCGTCTCGAAGCCGAAGACACGCTCGAGCCACGCCACAGCAGCCTTCGGGTCACGGTAGTGCACTGCCGCCACGAACGTCGGATCGCTCATCGCCGCATCCTCTCACCATATATCTGCGATATTCTGCAATAGTTTCATCTTCTGCGAACTACCTGTCAAATGGGACGTCCTTCCACAGGGCGCCCACGCCCTGCGCCGGTGACGTGCCTGGCCGGGCTGAGGGCTTGTCACAGTGCTTCCAGCGGCGGTCGTGGCGCCGGTGGCAGTGCACTTCGTCGAGCGCTCGATCGACACACGGCCGCGCTGCGCGGCCCAGCGTCCATCCCGGCCGGCACGAAGACAAGTACCGTCGTCGTTGGCGGACGCCGCCTGCCCGCCGGTCTAGCGAGGTATCGCCCCGTCGCACCCAGTCGGCGGTACAGCGCGCTGTAATTGCGCTGGCACGTTGAGTGAATGGCGAGGTCGGCTGGCCCTGGCTCTCATCTGTGCGGTCATCCGAACAAGCACAAGCGGCCGGGTGAGCGCCGCCGCGGCACCTGCCGCCATCCCGTCTCCGACGACGCCGGTTACCGATACTGCGAGGACCACCGCGATGGCTTCCGGGAGTTCGTGGGCGGTCGGGCGTACCGATCACCAGTATCGGCGACCTCGCAGCGTCCCGACGCTCCGCGCGTACCAGCTCGGGACAGCGCTCCACAGGGACCGGGTAGCGGAAGCGCGAGACGACGCGGACGGGGATGGAAGGACGACGGAGTCCCGGACGATGCGGTGGACGTCGCCGGCGAGCAGGCGCGCATCATCGTCACCGACGACTGGACGAGACTCGCCCGGCGTCGGGTCGACGGCGCTCTCGGGCCGGAGATAGCTCGGCAAGCTCGGTCTCGCGGCGCCTCGACCCTGTGCAACGAGCTGGCGGAGATGGCCGAAGCGCTTCTCGCGGCCAAGCGGTGGGCGACCCGCGCGCTCACAGACACGACGGCCCCACTGTTCGGGTGGTTCGGGAGGCCCCGGCTCGCTCGGCTGGTCGCGCGGCAGTTCGCCAAGCAGCTGCTATCGGTACCCGCGGCGAAGATCACGGCGACCGCGCACGCCTTGCGCGCGTACGGCGTCCTGCGCTGTGTCGTCGACGGACGGGAACTCGCTCGCTGTCGGTGTCTGCGCTCGCTGGCCGGGTCCGGTTCCCGAGAGCGGATCCGCGCCGAGGTCAGCGAGGTCGTCGGACACGGCTTGGAGACCCTGGGCAGGGCGTGACGCGGCGCCCGCGCCCGGATCAGATGAGATCGATCTCCGTCAACCGGGTCCTGGAGACGGCGACGATGTACGGACCGGGCCGCTCCCGTAGCCGTTCCATGTCCCGCCACGCGTGCATGACGATCTCGAGCAGGTCCCACACGCGAAGCTGGGCTGGATCGGTGATCGCGAACATCCGGGCACCGGCCGCCAGGACCGCGTCCTTCTCGACGCGCCGGCGGGAGATGGCGGCGTCGCGGGAGATGATCGCCATGCCGGCAGCGGCGACCTGTGGGATCCAATCGGTGTCGCGGACACTGGTCTGCTGAATTAGGCAGGGCGGCAACGTCCAGCGCGAGGTGTGCCGCACGCCATCGTCTCCGGAAAGGTCACGTCGTGGCGGGCCCGGATGAGCACGTGTGCCAGCCCGAGTGTGTCGGCGTCGTTGTACCAGCGGGCGACACCGAATTCGGTCACGCGATCTTCAGCGGGCGCAGCCTGTCCTCGTGGCGCAGCGCCGCGAGCACGTCGTGGACGTCCAGACCGAACATCTCTGCGATGTCCCGGGTGTCCTCGCCGACCTCGTACTGCTCGCGCAGGATCTCCGTGCGGATGCCACCGACCGCGGAGGCGGCCGACGAGACACCGGGTTCATGCCGCACCGGTGACTCTGGTCCGTCGGGCATCAGGGCGATTGCGACGTCGGCGCTTGCGTCGCCCCCGCGGTCCACCCGCTCGAGGAAGGTGACGGCGCGCGGGTGCAGCTCCAGTTGGCCGGTGGTCAGCTCGTAGATGACGCACAGCTCGCCCGTCAGTCTGGCTTCGGTCTGTGCCTCGAGCAGCAGGCGGCGCCCGTCGGTGAACGGACGTAGGTGCGCAAGTGGATAGCGCAGGCCGAAGCGTTCCCGGCAGTCCGCGACGAACGGGCGCAGCCGTTGCAGCGAAACACCCTTCGACCGGTAGGCCCGCAGGTAGTCGGCCTCGACCATCTCCCCCCACGTCACGTCCGCGCGCGGGGACGGCTCGGGCCGGAGCACAGGGGGATAGAAGCGGCTCCCGACCTGGTGCCCGTCGAGCCAGTGCTTGAGCGTCGATGCGGGGATGCCGAGCTGACGGCTCGCCTCGCCCGGGGCCATGACGGGCACCTCGAGGTAGCTCACGTCCGCGACCATCGCCACGCCTCCTCTCTCGCGGGTCGAGCACTGCAACGGCGGCACACCAGAGTATGCCTTCGGCAATAACGGTTCGTGGCTCATTGACGATGGTTCGTATGAGCAATCACGATCGGGTAGTGCGCCCGTTCCGTCGGTATGACCGACTACGGTGAGTGCCGAGCGAGGTAGAGGAGGGGTCGCGGTGCTGCCGTCGCTGGTTGCAGAGGATCTGCGCGCCGCGCTGACGAGCTTCCTCGGTACGACTTTCGCGCTCGGTGACGACGACGTCCGAGCCGAGCTGGAGCGGTTCGTCGCAGACCCGGAACACGGCGTGTTCCGTGGCCCCTACGTCCGGCTCCGGCTCCCGTTCCGACCCGCCGACGACGAGTGGCGGGCCCACCTCGACTGGTCACCCCGCGCATTCCAGCCGCACCGGCACCAGGCCGAAGCGTGGATGCGGCTCGCCTCCCGTGACCGCGTCCCCCGTCCCACGCTCGTCACCACCGGCACGGGCTCCGGTAAGACCGAGAGCTTCGTCGTCCCGCTGCTCGACCACTGCCGCCGGCAGCGCCGCGCGGGGCAACCGGGTATCAAGGCGCTGGTCCTCTACCCGATGAACGCGCTGGCCAACGACCAGGCCCGGCGCGTCGCGCAGCTCGTGCACCAGCACAGCGACGACCTCGGCGACGTCACCGTCGGGCTCTACACGGGCGAGGGCGACGGCGGCGTGGCGATGACCGAGACCTCGGCGATCGGCGACCGGTACGCCATGCGGAAGAACCCGCCGGACATCCTGCTCACCAACTACAAGATGCTCGACATGCTGCTGCTGCGCAGCGAGGACACCCCGCTGTTCGCGAACGCCGGCGAGTCGTTGCAGTACCTGGTGCTCGACGAGTTCCACACCTACGACGGCGCCCAGGGCACCGACGTCGCCAT
>JALYQB010000181.1 GCA_030856045.1 Actinomycetota bacterium | reverse complement strand
GCGTGACTGTCCGTGACAGTCACGTGGAAGAGGTCGAGTGGGTTGGACGAGTTGGGGTTGTTCACGGCGGCGTTGGGGTTGACCGCGCCGTGGCGGGTGGCGCGCACTGAGTTCGACGCGGAGCAGGCCCGGTTGGATCTGTATCTGGACTTCCCTCGTGGTACCCGGTTCCCCTGTCCGGCCAAGGACTGTGCTCACGGCGCCTGTCCGGTGCACGACACCACCACGGACAAGACGTGGCGGCACCTGGACTTCTTCCAGCACAAGGCGTTCCTGCATGCCCGGGCACCGCGGGTGAGCTGCCCCGAGCACGGGGTGCGGCAGGTCATCTCTGAAGTCTCCATGGACCCTGGTCCGCCCGCGGACGGTTGAAAATTGCGGGGTGCGCTCGCGACGACGCCGGCCGCTCCGTGGTGCCGGTGAGCCCGTTCTGAAGTCTGGTCGCGGGGGCTGCTCGGCACCCTGGACTGTTGCCTTCGAGCACGTGGAGCAGATTCGTCTGACTCTGGCAGCCGCCTTGCGAGCGCACGCCTGTGCTGTGGCGGAGGAGGAGGTGCGAGGTGCGTAGGTTGATCGATCGGTGCGCTGGGATCGATGTGGGTCAGGCACTGCTGGTGGTGTGCGTCCGGCTGGTGAACGGCCGTGGGGAGCTGTCACAGGAGGTGCGCTCGTTCGGGGCGACGACCCCGGATCTGCTGGTGTTGCGGGACTGGTTGGCGTCGCTCGGGGTGACGCATGTGGCGATGGAGTCCACCGGGGTGTACTGGAAGGCGCCCTACTACATGCTGGAGGACGACTTCGAGGTGCTGCTGGTCAACGCGGCCCACCTGAAGCACGTGCCGGGTCGCAAGACCGACGTGATCGACGCACAGTGGATCGCCGAGATCTTGTCCTACGGGCTGCTGCGGCCCAGCTTCGTGCCCCCGCGGCCGTTTCGGGAACTCCGCGACCTCACCCGCTATCGCAAGGCGCTGATCCGGGCGCGGACCAGCGAGGTCAACCGGCTGCACAAGGTGCTGGAGGACGCCGGGGTGAAGCTGGCCACGGTGGCCACCGATGTGATGGGGGTGTCGGGGCGGGAGATGATGCGCGCCCTGATCGGCGGGGTGGCCGACCCGCAGGTGTTGGCCGATCTGGCCCGAGCACGGCTGCGCGCCAAGCTGCCCGAGCTGCGCAAGGCGCTGACCGCACGATTCCGGGATCACCACGCGTTCCTGCTGACCCGGATGCTGACCAACATCGAGGCGCTCGAGGCCGACATCGACGTGCTCTCCGAGCGGATCGCCGAGCTGGTCGAGCCGTGGGCCGGCCAGCTGATGATCCTGGACTCGATCACCGGGGTGGGGCCGCGGGCGGCGGAGGTGATCCTGGCAGAGATCGGTCCGGACATGCGCCGGTTCCCCACCGCCGGGCACCTCGCGTCCTGGGCCGGGCGCTGCCCCGGGCAGCGGAACTCCGCCGGGCGACGGGGATCAGCCAAGCCGCGCAAGGGATCACCGCAGCTCAGTGCCGTCGGCGGGTTGTTTGCCCGGGGTGTGTACCCCGATCCCGGCGCCTTCATAGCCCGGATCGGCGAGGGTCGGCAGTCCTCGGGCGGCGGCGGCGTAGAGCGCCCCGAGCACGTGCGCGCGGGCCGCGGTCAGGTCGTGTACACGGTCGTGTACCGAGCCCGGCTCGACCGGTGAAATCCAGACCGGGAACCCATCAGGTCGAGTCAGGGCTTGGATGTTGCCGCCGAAGTCGTGGGTCTTCCCCGAGTACCAGGCATCGATCGTCTTGCCCTTCTTGCTCACGGTTTTGACCCGCAGCCGGTCGGTGTCCACGACCTTGCCGTCCAGCACCACGTGCGACCAGCCCTCGTCATGGCCACGTTGCAAGGCATCGTGCAGGTCCGGGGCACGGGCGGCGAGCACGTCGATGACCCTCGTCCAGGTAACGGTAGGAGGTCGCCTGGGAGATCCCCAGGCCCTTGCCGGTCAGCGCCACGTCGCGGCGCTCACGGAACCACACCAGCGCGAAAAGCGCCAGCCTGCTTCCCGCAGCTCAGCGCCCTGGTCCCGGCCCGGGTACCGCGCTCGCGACGCTCGCCGGCCAACAGCGCGGCCAGGAACGTGACCAGTTCCCTGGAGACGTCGAGGATGGCAGGGTAAGTGACCACGTGGAGCCCTCCGCAGTGAAGATGATCTGTGACGAGACCTCTTCTAGCGGGGGCTCCACGTCTGGTGTGGGACCTGGCGATCTTCGGCGTGTCGGGCGTGTCGGGGTCGCCTCACGCCTGCGCGCTATGGCTCGGCTGGCTAGGAGCCTGATCTTGCTGAGAAAACCTCATTCGCAGCAGATCCGCCAGATCCGCGGCATCGCGTTCGTTCTTGACCCGCCGGTAAGAGAACGCCTTCACCCCCAACGGATGCGCCAAGTGCACGTTCGCTCCCAGGTCGGCCAACGCATCCGCCGCCCAGTACCAGCCGTACGTTGCTTCCAGCACCACCCCGAGAGTGCCTCGGGACTCACGGGGAGCGGAGGCCCCGCTCCTAATGGGCGGCCGGTGCGGCGATGGCCAGCCAGATCCGGTTCTGCGCCATGTCGTGGAATGGGAGGTTGGCAAGGCCGGTGTCTTTCCCGCCGCGGATGCGGTCCTCGACGCGGGCGTGTGGGCGCTGGCGTAGTTCCAGGTCGGGCAGTTGGCGGCCAGTCCCGCCGAGGCCGGTGTTGGTGAGGAAACCGGTGACCCGCATCCCGTCGTGGTCGGTGATGCGTAGCTGCGCGCCGGGGTGTGGGCGTTGCGTGCGCAGGATCAGCCGGGTTCCTGCTGGCCAGGCTGACAGGTCGACAAGCCCGCTGAGCTCGGCGACCCACGCCCCGTCGCGGAGTTCGATCTGGGGGCCTTGCTGGCCGGCTCGGGGCTTGCGCGCCTGGTAGGCGGGGGTCCACGCCGCCGCCGGCAGCTGCGCGAGGGCGGTGTGGACGTCAAAGTGGCCCAGGTTCGCTCCCAGGGAGAACCCGACCCCTGTCTGCGCGAGGTGGGCGGCGAACTCCCTGGTGGCCCCAGCGGCGTCGGTGCGCACCAGCACCGCCACCCGCCCCGCCTCGTCCGGGCGGCGCAGCGGGGCGGGCAGCTGCGCCAACGCCGCGTCGAACACCGCGACGTGATCAGCGGCGGTGTTGGAGCCGGCCTTGCCTGGGCGCAGCAGCTCGGCGACCGGCTCCCCACCGCCGCCGGCGCCGTGATCGGCGAACCCGAGCAGCGGGTGATGACCAAATCCCTTCTTCCAGGTCGAGGTGGCGTCTTCCTTGTCCGAGTGCGCGGTCAGCAGGGTGGCGTCCAGGT
>JALYQB010000175.1 GCA_030856045.1 Actinomycetota bacterium | reverse complement strand
AAGATCAACGCGACACGCCGACGCCGGCACACACGACCCCGCCGGCCACGGCCATCCCCGCCCTCGCCGACCGCGCCCGAGTCGCTGACCCGCCCGACTCCCACGGAAAAGTGCGAAAGTCGAGCGGTAACGCTGTGGTCATATTAGCATCGAGGCTGAATATCTATCCATCGCTGCTCCGCTTATCGCGGCGGGCCGAATCGGGATCGGTTCGGCGTGACCGCCGGCGCCATCGGGCAGCGGGTGGGCTCGACTCTCACGGGATGCGGAGCAGCCGCTCAGCGGTAGTCGGCGGGGTCGGCATTCGGGTGGTCGCCGAACACGGCGTCGGCGAAGTAGCGCCCGCAGTCCGGTTGTGAGCCGTCGAGGTCGGTGAAGCCGTAGGCGTGCATGAGCTCCCAGGTGGAGGTGGTGCGTCCGGCCCAGCGCGCGACGTCGGGGTCACCGGCGAGTGCGACGACGGCGCGGCCGATGTAATGGGGTGTCTCGGAGATGCCGAAGTGTCGGTCGGCGGCGGTGGCGTCGCGCCAGTTCTCCTCGGTGACGCCGAAGTTGTCCAGCATCGCCTCCGAGCGCAGGAACCCTGGTGTCAGTGCCAGCGCGGTCACCCCGTGCGGGTGCAGTTCGTCTGCCAGCACGTGGCCGAGGCGGCGCATCGTGGTCTTCACCACGTCGTAGGGCAGGCAGCCCATGTAGTAGTCGGTGTCGCCGTCGGTGATCTCGATGACCAGCCCGCGACCGCGGGTCACCAGCAGCGGCAGCAGGCGGTTCGCGGTGATCAGGTGGGAGTCGACGCCGTTACGGACGGCGCCCAGCGCGCGCCCGATGTCGTGTTCCCAGAACGGTGTGCCCCATTGCACGAGTGGGTCGCCGCCCCAGACGTCGTCGACGAGCACGTCGAGCTGTCCGTCCTGTTCGGACCTGATGCGCCGGGCGAGGGCGTCCACGTCGGTGATGTCGGTGTGGTCGCAGCACACCGGGATACCGACGCCGCCGGCTGCGGTGACCCGGTCGGCGGTTTCCTCGATGGTCTCCGGGCGGTCCATCGGGCTGCGTCCGCTGCGGGTGCTGCGCCCGGTGACGTAGACGGTCGCGCCCGCCGCGCCGAGCTCGACGGCCATCCCGCGCCCGCACCCCCGGCTCGCCCCGGTGACCAGCGCCACCGTTCCCTGCAGGGTCATCGTCCCTCCCACGTGGACAGTAGTACGTCGAGGTCCGCGCGCAGCCCGTCGAGCGGGGTAGGTGCGGCGGCGGCGACCTCCGCCATCCGGCACACCTGCTGACCCGCGCCGGCCAGCGTGACGGCCCGCAGCGGCGGCGCACCGGCCTCGGGTCCGTCTCCGCTCCGCTACCGGCGGGCCGGGCCGATCAGCCGACGGAGCTACACGGTGAGGAGCCGCAGATTGGGTATCGTCTCAAAATGCTTGACGTTGTTCGTCAGCAGCGGCGCGTCGTAACGGACCGCAGTCGCACAGATCCAGAGGTCGTTCGCATGGTCGTTCTGCCCGAGCGGATGCCCTTGACGGCGCGCTTGAGCCTTCAGCTTCCCCCACAACTTCGCGATTTGTGGGTCCCAGGGGACCACGAGATATGGTCGGACCGCCGCTTCGAGTTGACGCAAACGCTGGTCGCCCCAATTCGCGCTGTATGCACCGAAATAGACCTCGGCGATGGATGTGAAGGACAGCACGGGAACGGTGTTTCTTAGCGCCGTCTCGTACAGATCTGCTTGGTTCCGGCCCTGCCACAAGTAAGAGAATACGTCGGTGTCTACGACGACGTATGAGTGCATTCACTCACCGCGCCGACTGAACGATCCGAAGAAATTCGTCGAAGTCTTCGATGTCTTCACCGCGCAATTGCCTGATGCTATCCAACGGTTGCACCCCTTGTTCCTCAGCGAGACTGTCGAGACTTCTGGATCTTGCAGTCTCGATCTTCGAAATCTCAGCTAAATGTAGCACTCGAACCGTGAGGTCATCTGGCTGAAGCTCGGCGACACCGCTTGCCATGACCAGCTCATCCAAGAGGTCGAACACGGCCTCTTTGAGCTCATCGTCGAGGTCACAGGAGATGCTACCGGCGTGTGTGTCGATCCGACACCGTAGACTCATCGGATCAAAATCTCCCATGTGAAGCCTACCGACAACTGTGATTTCCTGCTGTGAAGACATCTTCTGGGCCCGCTTCAACGATGCGCGCATCCCCGCATCAAGCACAAAGTGAAGGCGGTCGCCAGAGGAGAACTCGATGCGGTTTACGTTTCTTCTGCTTATTCCTCCACACAGTGTAACCAGGCCGTTGACGATCGGTGGATCGAAGTACGGCGGAAGCACCGTCGGATCTTCTCTCAGCTTATCGAGTCCGCTTGTCAGTGCAATGAACGAATCCGACAAGAGATCGTCGATAGCTTCTTCACCTGTGCGCTGTAGCTCCAATACCGCAGAGCCCTCGCGGAACCCTACGAAGTCTAGCCGCACTGCCTCCGCGATTTCACGTGGCAGACGACCGGCGCGACGACGTCCAATAAGGATGGCGAAACCAATTCGCTCAAGCGTTGCCTGTAGCCCGGAGGTGATTCGAGCGAGCTCGCTCAGAGAGATGCGCCCCG
>JALYQB010000167.1 GCA_030856045.1 Actinomycetota bacterium | reverse complement strand
GGCACCTCGTTCGGGCTGCCGCGCCCGATGCTCTTCGGAAGGTCGTCGCGGACGAGCCGGTGGCCAGTGAGTGAGTAGTAGCCGACCACTACGTCCTCGTCCGCTTGGCACCAGACGAACGTGCGAGCCACCCGTCGGGCTTGCGCCCCACTTTCGTGATCGTGGAGCCAGGTGTCGAGATCGGGTTCCCCGCAGTCGAAGGCGGCGACGAGGTGCCGCCCCGGATCGAGCGCCTCGGAGTGGAACTCCACTCCTCAGGCGCGCGTGACAGCATCGCGGGCACGCCGTGCAGCCCGCGCCAGCGCACCGGACTCCGCGGCCGGGGTGTCAAGCGCGGCCAGCAGATCGTCGAAGAAGTCAGCGGGGACTCGCGTGTGCGCCTCGTGCTCGGCCATGACCTGCTCAGCCCGCTCCTCGACTGCGGTGCGGACGAACTCGCTGACCGGCGCGTGCAGGAGCGCAGCGGCGTGCTCGATCCGCGCCTTGCTCTCGGGCCGGACCCGAACCTCTAGCCGCGCGGTCACCGCCATCACCCTCACCTCCTACGTACGGACGAATGTACGGACAGAAGCGTCGCTCGTCAACCTTCATCGAATCCCCGAGAGTCGACGCACCCGGGTCTGCGCTGCCCGTCCCGTATGAGGTTCGGGTTACGGGAGATCCGGCTCGCGGGCGAACGGCGCCAGGGTGCGAGCATGCCCATGAATGCAAACATCGGGATCAGGAGGCGGCATGGCGATCGGTTACGAGTACAAGGTGGTCGAGCTTCGCGAGGGGATGATCGGGGGCAAGATGTCCGGTGAGAAACTCGAGAAGGTCCTCAACGAGCATGCGGACGAAGGGTGGCAGCTCAAGGACATCACCGCAGTCGAGGTGAAGGGACGGATCGGGCCGGGTGGTGTCGGGGGCGTGCTCGTCACCTTCGAACGTCCTCGCGGCTGAAGCGGTCACCGGCTACGGGTGGGGGCCGAGGGTGACGATCAGCAGCGTGTCGGGCTCGGGGCCGTAGAGCCACCAGATGCGCCAGGCTGCCGGGGTCTTGTTCTCCACGGAGGACTCCCACACGTCCTCGCCACCCGGCCCGGTCAGTGATCGGTACTTGTGGGAGTTCAGGCCCGGGTGGCTGGGGCCGACGTCGCGGAGCAGCCGCAGCGCCTTCTTGACCTTCTTCAGCTTCGCTGCGTAGGCGGGTTTGTCGAGATCGGCGAGGACGTGGAGCGCCTCATCGGTGTAGCGGAGCGTGAAGGGGGGCGCGCTCACCGCCCGGCGTCATCGTCGAGCAGCTCGTCGCGCCGACTGACGCGGCCCTCGGTGGCGTCAGCCAGGCCGCGCAGCAGCGAGGCGCGCAGCTCGTCGTCCTCCCACACCATCAGCTCCCGCTTCGGGATGCTCGCAAGCGGCGTCAGCAGGATCTCGCCCGTCGGTCGGGTGGAGACCAGGAAGCGATCGTTGCGGCGCACGCCGGCGCGTCCGAACGCGATCCGTGCCCGGTCGTCGGCGGCGACTTCAGCGACCGGCTCGAAGCCGGCGGATGCGTTCACGGTGTTCTCCTCCTCGCTTGGTAAGGGCCACAGCTTACATCAGGTGGGCATGTGGGTATAGCCCCACGGCCAAGTGCACGGTCTCCGGGAGCCCAACTTGCGGCCGACCCGCTGAACAGCGTTCGCAGGGCTCGACCAGCGTGAACGCCAACTCCTCCGGCAGCCAGCCGACGTGTGGTGGTCCTGCGATCAGCGCTCCCCGAGACCGGCGTCGCGAGCCTGGACGACAGCCTCGGCCCGTCCGGCGATGCTGCTGATCATGGCCGGACTGTCGCTGGTCGGCATCGGCCAGCTGCTCCTCGTCGCTGGGCTACTGCGATCCCGGACGGTGCCGTGGGGGGCGCCTACGCTGGTGCTCGTCGCCTCGTTCGCCGGTGCACCGGGCTCGCTACTCGGTCCGGTGCTGTTGCTCCCCGCGGTCGCCGGGCTACCTCGCCCTCGCGGTACTCGTGGCCACGCGGAGTGAACGGCACTTTCACTGCGTCGGACGCAGTGAAAGTGCCGTTCACGCCGGACCGATGCACCGCGGGGCTACTCCCACTCGATGGTGGCGGGGGGCTTGCTCGTGACGTCGAGCACTACGCGGTTCACCTCGGCCACCTCGTTGGTGATGCGGTTGGAGATGCGGGCCAGCAACTCGTCCGGCAGCCGGGACCAGTCCGCGGTCATCGCGTCCTCGCTGGACACCGGGCGTAGCACCACGGGATGGCCGTAGGTGCGCCCGTCGCCCTGCACGCCCACGCTGCGGAC
>JALYQB010000131.1 GCA_030856045.1 Actinomycetota bacterium | reverse complement strand
GTTCGTCGTACCAGTTCTCGACGTAGTCGATGCGCTCCTCGGACAGGCACTTGAAGAAGATGTAGACGTACTCGTTGTACTGCCCGACGCGGGTGGCGGTGAACCGGCAGGACAGGAACAGGCTGTTGGACCAGTCGACCTCCCGGCGCGCCACGTTCGTGGCGATGAGGTCCGCCGCCGTGGAGAGCCGGTAGCGGCAGGTCTCCCCCGCGTAGTCGCGGACCTCACGAGCACCGAAGTCGACGACGACGGCGCGGTCGCCGACGTCGAGGCGCACCGGCCCGCCGACGCCCTCGCAGATGTTGTCGGCCCGCTTCAGCAGCGGCTCCCACCAGTCCTTGAGCCGGCCGAGCAGGTCGTCGGGGACCGGGGCGCGACTAGCACGCTCCCGGGCCAGCTCCGGCTGTTTACGCGTCTGGAGCTCGCGCAGGTACGCGGCCTTGTCGGTGAAGATGTGCCGGACCTCGGCCTGGGTGTGCTGCTCGTGGGTCAGGGTGGCGTGCGGCCCGTCGAACTCCGCGACGCTGCCGGGCAGCAGCAGGTGCGCCGAGACTGCGGGCCGCGCCGCGCGCAGCTCGTCGAGGAACTGCGCCTGGTCGGTGAAGATGCTCTCCCCGTCGACGCCGAGCCCGTTGAGCCCGAACAGGTCCTCGTCGAGGAAGCACGGCGGCCCGGCGGTGGGGAAGACGTGTGCGGCACCGACGGCGTCGATGTAGCGCAGCGCCCGGTCGCTCTGCCCGATTCGCTTGCGCCGGGCGAACTCCTGCTTCGCGGCGTCGGGCAGGTCGTAGACCATCGGCCACCAGATGGCGCCGGAGAACTGGGTGAAGTAGGCGTGGACGTCGCCGAACTCGCGCAGCGCCTCGATGTCCAGGGGATGCGCGTCGTTCTGGTTCAGCAGCACCGTGCGCCCGTCGTCCAGGCTCAGCGCCGAGTCCCCGATCGGCCCGTCGCTCGGCCCGGTCAGCGACGTGATCATGATGCGCAGCCCGTCGCGTTCGGTCGGGACACCGCTCTCGGTGCGCAGGAAGTCGGTGAACCCCAGCGCTGCGAGCTCGCGCTCGAGCTCGTCGGTCGGGAAGTCCGGCAGCAGGACCGTGGTGTCCCTGCGGACGTGACGGGTCAGCAGCTCGGCATCGAAATGGTCGCGGTGCAGGTGGGAGACGTAGAGGTAGTCGGCCTGCCCCAGCCGGTCCCAGTCCAGCCCGCTGTTGTCCGGGAACGGGAACCACGCCCCGAAGAACGCGGGGTTGACCCACGGGTCGCACAGCACGCTGCCCGCGTGTGTCTCGATGAACAGGCCGGCGTGCCCGACTCCCGTGACGCGCATGCGCACTCCTGCCACTCGGCTTCCCGCTGATGGTGCCATCACCCCGGGTGCGGGAGCCCGTCCAGGTGCTCCCAGCAACCACGCTCTCCTGCTCCTCGGGGTCGGTGCGCGTGATGAGGCCGACGACGGGGCTCCGTGTCGCTGAGGTGACGGGCCTGTCGGACCGGCGCGCGATGATGGACCCGTGAGCGCGCTCGACGTCTTCTCCCCCGCCACCCGGGACTGGTTCACCGGGGCGTTCGACGCGCCCACGGCGGCGCAGGAGGGCGCGTGGCTCGCGGCGGCCGCCGGGGAGCACGCTCTCGTCGTCGCGCCGACGGGGTCCGGCAAGACACTGGCCGCGTTCCTGTGGGCGCTCGACCGGCTGTCCGTCGGCCCTCGGAGCAGTGACCTCCAGCACCGCTGCCGTGTCGTCTACGTCTCCCCGATGAAGGCCCTCGCGGTCGACGTCGAGCGGAACCTGCGCTCGCCGCTCACCGGGATCCGCCAGGCCGCGCATCGGCTCGGGGTGCCCGAACCGGCGATCCGCGTCGGCATGCGCACCGGCGACACCCCCGCCGAGGAGCGTCGGTCCTTCGCCCGCACCCCGCCGGATGTGCTGGTCACGACCCCCGAATCGTTGTTCCTCGTCCTCACCTCGGCCGCGCGGGAGTCACTGCGCGGCGTCGAGACGGTGATCGTCGACGAGGTGCACGCCGTCGCAGCCACGAAGCGCGGCGGGCACCTGGCCCTCTCACTGGAGCGGCTCGACGCGCTCCTCGAGCGCCCCGCGCAGCGCATCGGGCTGTCGGCGACGGTGCGGCCCGTGGCGGAGGTCGCCTCGTTCCTGGCAGGAGGGCGGCCGGTGAGGGTGGTCCAGCCGCCGTCGCAGAAGACCATCGAGGTCAGCGTCGAGGTCCCCGTCGAGGACATGTCCCGGCTGGGTGAGCTCACCGGGGAGGTGGAGGGCTCCGCGGCCGGCGCCGAGCGGCGCTCGTCCATCTGGCCCGCGGTCGAGGCCAGAGTCCTGGACCTGGTCCGGGCACACCGCTCGACGATCGTGTTCGCGAACTCGCGACGCCTCGCCGAGCGCCTGACGTCACGGCTCAACGAACTGGCGGCCGAACCGGTGGCGGACGGTCCGGTGCCGGTCCGCGCGCCTGCGGAGCTGATGGGGCAGGCGGGCGAGTCGGCGGGCGCACCGCTGATCGTCGCCAAGGCCCACCACGGATCCATGGCCCGCGAGCAGCGCACGCTCGTCGAGGAGGAGCTGAAGTCGGGCGTGCTGCCGTGCGTGGTGGCGACGTCGTCACTGGAGCTGGGCATCGACATGGGTGCGGTCGACCTCGTGGTGCAGATCGAGGCGCCGCCGACGGTGGCGTCCGGGCTGCAGCGGGTCGGGCGGGCCGGGCACCAGGTCGGCGCGGTGTCCAGCGGCGTGGTGTTCCCCAAGTTCCGCGGTGACCTCGTGTCCTGCGCCGTGGTCGCGGAGCGGATGGCCGCGGGCGCCATCGAGTCGATCCGCTACCCGCGCAACCCGCTCGACGTCCTCGCGCAGCACGTCGTGGCGATGGTCGCGCTCGAACCGTGGACGCTCGATGACCTCGCCGGCCTTGTCCGCCGCGCGGCCCCGTTCGCGGCGCTGCCCGACTCGGCGCTGCACTCCGTGCTCGACATGCTCGCCGGGCGCTACCCGAGCGAGGAGTTCGGCGAGCTGCGGCCGCGGATCGTGTGGGACCGGGTGACCGACGAGCTGCGCGGGCGGCCCGGCGCGCAACGCCTCGCGGTGACCTCGGGGGGCACCATCCCCGACCGCGGCCTGTTCACCGTGATGACACCCGGTGGCGCGGAGGGCGCCGGATCGCGGGTCGGCGAGCTGGACGAGGAGATGGTCTACGAGTCCCGCGTCGGGGACACCTTCCTGCTCGGGTCGACGTCCTGGCGGATCGCGGACATCACCCACGACCGCGTGATCGCGGTCCCGGCGCCGGGACAGCCCGCGCGCATGCCGTTCTGGAAGGGTGATGCTCCGGGCCGCCCCCTCGAACTCGGCCGCGCTCTCGGGGCGTTCCTGCGGGAGCTCACCTCGCTCGACGCCGACGGTGCCCGGGCGCGCGCCGCGGCCGCGGGCCTCGACGCGTGGGCGACCGACAACCTGCTCGGCTACCTGCGCGAGCAGCGCGAGGAGGCCGGCCACGTGCCCGACGACCGCACGATCCTGGTCGAGCGGTTCCGCGACGAGCTCGGCGACTGGCGCATGGTGGTGCACTCGCCGTTCGGCGCGCAGGTCAACGGGCCGTGGGCGCTGGCCATTAACGCGCGGCTGCGGGAGCGGCGCGGGGTCGAGGCCCAGGTGGCACACGCTGACGACGGCATCGTGCTGCGACTGCCGGACGCACTGGACGCGGAGGGGGTCGAGGTGCTGCCCACCGCCGAGGACGTGCTGCTCGACCCGGAGGAGGTGGAGCAGCTCGTCGTGGCGGAGGTCAGTGGCTCGGCGCTGTTCGCATCCCGGTTCCG
>JALYQB010000127.1 GCA_030856045.1 Actinomycetota bacterium | reverse complement strand
TAGGTTCCCCAGGTGAGCCAACCCGTGCTCAGGTTCAGCTCGTCGGCCGACGCATCCGGGTGGATCCCGGCCGCGCACAGCGCGAAGTCGAAGGCCCTGAGCTTGTGTTCGTCCCAGATGCCGGAGCGGGCAACACCGGGCAGTGAGTCCAGCATCCCCATCCGCCGTCCCCACTCCATCATGTGGCGCCGCGCGGCCTGCAGGTGGGGGCTAAGCCGGGTGGAGAACGGCATGTAGAAATCGGGGTGGGGCACCGGCCCGACGACCTGGTACGGGACGTGGGTGTAGCTCCTGATCCGCTGCGGCCCCGACGCGATCAGGGACAGCGGGATGCGTGCTGCCGAGGTGCCCAAGCCCGTCGGGCCGTCCAGCACGCCCCGTTCGGTTGGGGAATTGTTCGAACGGTCGTTCATATAGCGGCTCGACTGCATATGCCATTCGTGACCGCCCGACTGCCAGTCCTGAAGTCCCTTCACGTACGCGATGACGTCCACGCGGGCCTTCGGGTCCACGCCGTACTCCTCGAAGAGCGGCGGCACTTCGGTGAGGGCGGTGTGCTCGAACTGCTGCAGCCGGGAGGTGAGCAGGTCGTTGACGGCATCGGCGGCCTGCTGTGTGTCGCAGCGGAGGAATCGCTCGAAGACCAGCACGCTGTTGTTGAGCTCGCCTTCGTCTTCGACCTCGCGTTGGTAGGAGAAGAGGTCGTTGCGCAGGTGCACCCCGTCGGAGAAGGTGTCCCGGAGCACCTGCATCGGCCGGGTAGCGGCTATCTGGGCCGGGACCTCGGCACCTGCGGCGTGTTCGACGAGGTTGGCGGACCAGGGGGCACCGCCGACCTTGCGCCGCATCTCGACGTATTCGACGGGGTTGGGAACACGGCCCTCGTTGATGTTGGCTAGTTCCCACAGGGACTCGTCGAGGAGGTTCTTGGTGCTTTCAGCGAACCGGTGCCGCCAGTCCGTGGACATGGTCGGGACGGTGCGGCCCACAGGTCGGAGAGGCCGCGTTCCACCGGGTTGGTCGGCGTTTCGGTGATCACGCCGTCGGCCGGCATGAACGCTCGCAGCCTGTCCAGGTACTCCTTGGCGCCGACCAGATCGCGAGTACGCTTGTAGAGTTCGAGGAAGTGGTCGTCGAAGTAGAACACCCAGACGTACCAGTCGGTCACCAGGTCGAGTTCCGGGCCTGGTGCGTCGGGGTGAGTGTAGGCACAGAGCAGTGCGTAGTCGTGGGAGTCGAAGTCCTGCTCGTCCCAGATCGCGGTGCCGTGCTGTGGCGCGTCCACCATGTCCATCTCGTAAGCCCAGGCCTTGCTGTGTTCGCGCGCCGACTCCAGGTGCGGGTTCAGCCGTGCGGGATAGGGCATGTAGAACTCCGGCAGCTCGAAGGGCTGCATGACCCACACCCAACCTTTCCTCAGGCTTGGTCTCGAGCAGTGAAGGCGAATGGAAGTAGGAGACGGGGTTGCTCGATGCGAGAGACATCCGTGATGGTTCCCGGAGGCTCGGTGGAGCTCAGTGATCACGACGGGTAGCCAGCCGGGCGAGCGCACCCAGCTCTTCGGCGACCTTGTCCGTCGGGCTGGCGGCCTGTAGTTCGCGCATCGCCTGCGCCAACAAGTCATCGACCTGGGTCTGGCTCCAGGCACGCCCGCCCGCGCTGTCGATCAGATCCGCGGCATGGGCCAGGTCGGTGTCGGTGAGCGGCTGGTCGCGGTGGTAGAGCGCGGCCAGTTCACGTCCAGAGGGGGTACCTGAGGTCAGAGCGGCTACCACGGGAAGGGACTTCTTACGGCTACGCAGGTCTGAGTAGACGGACTTGCCTGTCATCGCCGGGTCTCCCCAGATACCCAGAAGGTCGTCCACGTGCTGGAACGCCAGTCCCAAGTACGCCCCGAAGGCGCACAGAAACCGGACCTGCTCCGTGCCGCCACCTCCGAATAAGGCACCCACGGCACAGGCACACCTCATCAGGGCACCGGTCTTTCCCTCGGCCATACACTGGCATTCGGTCAGCTCAACCTGGGCGCGTTGTTCAAAAGCCAGGTCCGCGCTCTGACCTTCCGTTAGATCCTGCACAGCGGCGCTGAGTATCCGGATTCCGTTCGCAGCGGCCGAGTGCCCGCTGCCGGCGAGCACGTCAAAGGCCAACGTCAGCAGTGCGTCCCCGGCCAGGATCGCCGTGTTGCGACCGAACACGCTCCAGGCTGTGGGGCAGTGGCGTCGGGTGACGTCACCGTCTATCACGTCGTCGTGCAGGAGGGAGAAGTTGTGCACCAGTTCCACCGCGGCCGCCGCCGGCACCGCCATGGTCGGAACCCCGCCTACGGCCTGGGCGCTGAGCATGACCAGCGCGGGGCGGATCGCTTTGCCCCCGGTTGTTTTCATCCCACGGGCCTGCTCCGGCTGACCCTGCTCGTTCCACCAGCCGAAGTGGTAGCTGGCGATACGCCGCATCGAGGGGGGCAGCGTCTCCACCGCCGCGCGCAGGGCAGGCTCGACAGTGATCCTGCTCCACGCGAGTACCTCGTCTGCCGACCGGTACTCGGCCATCACGTCACTGGTGGTCACCATGCGCCTCACAAATCTCGATACGGAAGAATATCTCCTGCTGCGAGCACACGCGGGTGGTGCCGGTAGGAGTCAGACCCGATCGGCGGCGATGAGAAGGTAGTGGAAGCTACCCTCTCGGTACGCCGTCAAGAACGGGTCCTCAATCCCGGTGGCCACTGAGGATTTCGCCCGCAGCTCCCAGTACGGGATGGTGTGAGCGGTCAGATCGATGACGTTGATCGGGACGAGGTTGTTGGCTGCCAGCGCCTTGA
>JALYQB010000092.1 GCA_030856045.1 Actinomycetota bacterium | reverse complement strand
CCTCGGCGATGCCGTCGACAATCTGGGAGAACCGGCCGAGCAGCTCGACCAACGCACGCGGCTCGAACGCCGGTAGGTGTTTGACCACCTGCACCAGCGCCATGCAGCTCTCGTCGAGCACCGCGTCGTAGAGCCGCTCCGCGGGCTCGGCCAACCCCACGCGTCGCACCGGGACACGCCGGCGCACCAGCCGCGCCAGCTTGCGGGCGTCCACGTCCACCGCGAACAGCATGGCGTCGGTGAGGTCGGCGCCCTCCAGCGCGTCGACCACCGCCTGGAGCGCAGCAGCCCGCTCACCCTCCGGCACGTCGCGGAAGTCGTGCTCGTAGTCGGCCGCAGCCGTTCGGCGATCTCGTCGGCCAGGTCCTCCAGCTGCCGGACCAGCTTGCGCTGCTTGAAGTGATCCTGAACGCCGATCCTGACCAGCTCGATCAGTTCACTACCGCGCTGATCACGCTCCCGCCGCGCGCCGAACCAGGTGCGCACCGCGTGGGTCACCACCTGCTTGCCGACCGCGCTCGCCACAGCCGCCAGCACCATCCCCGCTCCCCTCTCCGCAAGCCTCCCTCTCCGCAAGCCTCGCCGGGCCATGGTGCTACACCGCCAATAATGATGGAGACACGGCCAGGCACGCGGTCCCCGAGTTCAGTCGTCCATGCTCTGGTCACGAGGACCTGCGGCGTGGTTGCGGAGCCAGCGCGCGACGTGCCGTACGTATTGACCGTACTGCTCCAGTGCGAGCGGGATGGCTGTGGACACCTTGCCGTGGTCGACCTCGAGGTAGTCGTGCACGAGCACGTTGCGCATGCCGGCGGACGGGCGCAGTGCAGCGGCGAGGTCCCATTCGAGGACCCCGGCCCGCGCGACCTCGTCGAACGAGTCAGCGTAGCTGTCCGGCGAGCGGCCCAGCAGCGATGCCACGATGTGGGTGTTGATCGACCCGGCGAGTTCGACGATCTGGCTGAGCACTCGCTCGACGACGTGCCGGGTCGGCCGTTCGCGTCGCAGCCGCTCGGCGTCCACCTCGCCGACCTCGACGAGGTCCGCCAGCAGCAGCTGGATCTCGCGCAGCCGTTCCTGGATGACGGCTGGATCGAGCCGACGCGGCGTCATCCGGCCAGTAGTTCCAGGCTCAGCCGGCGCAGCCACTCGGTGTCCAGCCGCTCCATGACGGCGGCGGTGGAAGCACGGGCCCACGTTCCAGGCTCGTTTTCATGAAGAATGATCGAGCCAACCAGGGCACGTTCTCGCAGCAGCGGCCCAGCGGCGTTGAGGTGGGCCACATCCACCTGCTCAAGCCCCACGAGCTCGATCACATCGGTGACAAACTCGAACAGGTCGAAATCAGCGCCGTGCTCGGTCAGCACTCCGATGTCGAGATCCCGCGGTTCCGGCTCACCCCGGCCGGCACTGCCGAAGACCGTGAGCAGGTTGACGTGCCGCCGCCGACAAAGCGCGCGCAGCTCACCGGACCCGGCCGCAGCCCGCAGTCGCTCTAGCCCCTCGCTCGGTGTCACCACGGCTGCCATTATCCTGCATCCGGCCGCCGCGTTGCCCTCGGCTCACCGGCGCGAGCCGCACGTTCATGCTCGTCCGGTGCGGACGTAGTGCGTTGCGCGGTTCAGCGGTGATCCACGGGGCAGCTCCGGTCGCGTCTTCGCGGCCTGGTCCCGGTTGAGGAGTTCGTCACCTCGGCGTCGGCCCGTCACCCGGCGGTCAGGGTGCGGTCACCTCGGTGGGGCCTTGTGGTGACCCGATCGGCGCCTGGGGCCGGCACGCCGTCACCCGCATCGGTCGGCGGGCCAGGTTCGCGGCGCTGCCAGCCCATGAGGCGGGATTGCGGCTGCTCGTCGGCGACAGGCTGCTGGAGCGGCTCGGTTGCGGACCGACACCTTCGCTCCGTCCCGCTGGCTCGCCTCGCCCCGCACGCTCCGCGCGTTGCGCCGCTCCGGGTTCGCGGTATGTGCCGATTCCACGGCGGTGCATGACCTGCGCGCCGGAGTCGCGCGTCACGGACGGGTGCTCGGGTTCGGCGCCATGCCCACCCAGCACGCCCGAACCGTGATGGTGCCGGGCGATGGGTGCTCGGCGCTGCCCACGCGGCCCGCCGCGGCGGCCTGGTGCGGCTGGCCGGGGCCGTGCTGGGCATCACGGACTGCTGCGTCGACGATCCGGCGGGCTTCAGCGAGATCCCGGTGGAGTACAGGGTGACCATCGTATGGCTGGTGTACCGCGGCGCGGCGCGAGGTCTCGGGCAGATGCCCGGCCGCGTCTGTTGCTGCGGCGTATCGGACTCGAGCGGCTTGCCGGTCGCTCAGCGGTGACGGAGGCGTCCGAGTAGCTCGGTCGGCACCACTCGCACCTCGAACGGCCGGCGGGCCTCGAAGGTCTCGTCGCCGACCACCCGGGCCATCTCCTCGTACCGGCCATCGGCGTTCAGTTCGAGGACCAGCAGGTCGGGCACCTCAGGGTCGAGTATCCAGTAGCTGGGCGTGCCCATCCGCTCATAGGCGGCGCGTTTGAGGTTGAGGTCGATCAGTCGCCCGCTCGGCGAGAGCACCTCGACGGCCAGCACCGGCGCAGCGGGCAGGTTCTTGTCGGTGAGCTCGTCGAATCGGGCCACCAGCACGTCGGGTTGCACCTCGTTGGAGAGGTCGATCTGCACGACGAAGGGTGCGGCGATGACCAGGAGCTCCCCGTCGATGAGTTCGTAGCGGCGGCCGTCATCGGGCATCCCGTCAAGGTCATGGACCGTGAAGGGAGTGCTGGCGGTGACGCCCATGCTGGTCATGGTCCCTCCCTCGGGTCG
>JALYQB010000072.1 GCA_030856045.1 Actinomycetota bacterium | reverse complement strand
GGTGCCGCGGCAGGCGCCCCATTACGCAACGGCCACCTGGAAGAGCAGAAGCTCCCTCGCGGATCGGCCGCGCTGAGCCCCCTGTCTGAGCACCCTCATGGCCGTCCCCTACGCGTGGGACGCACGCGTGCGAATTCGTCATAAGCCCGAAAACCCAGCACCCATACGGGAACTCGGGGGGAGCCCACCGCGCGGTTCAACGGCCAAGCGCGACGAGGGCTTCTCCGCCCTCGTCGCGCCTCTAACAGCCCAGCCTGCGCTTTGGTCAGCGCCCCTTCTTATCTATACCAGGCAGGGGCTCCCGTCGCAGGTGTCGTTGCCGGGTGGGGGGCCACCGACTAGGACGTTGGTGCCGGTGCCGCCGCTCAGGGTGTCGTCGCCGGTGCCGCCGTTTAGGGTGTCGTTCCCCGCGCTGCCGGTCAGGGTGTCGTTGTCGTCGCCGCCGGTGATGACGTCGTTGCCCTCACCGCCGGTGATCGTGTCGTTACCGGCATTGCCGTCTATCACGTCGTTGCCGCCAAGGCCGGTGATGGTGTCGTTGCCGGCACCGCCGGTGATGACGTCGTCGAACTGCGTGCCGGTGATCGTGTCGTTTCCGCCCATGCCATCGATCGTCTTGCCGGGGCTCGCCCCGCTGCAGTCGATCGTGTCATCAGCGGCAGTTCCGGTCACCGTCGTAGCCGTCTGCGTCACTCCTGCGCTCACGACGCAGAAGACAACGGGGCCGGGCGGCTTCGGCGGCGGCGGGACAACAAGATCGCCGGGGCAGCCCGTGATGGGGGCCGGGATGATGTCGCGGCCGTCCTGGTGCCTTCTGTGCGCGTCGAGGGCGTTGTTGCTGATCGTGATCTCGACGTACGGATTCGTCGTCGAGTCCGTGGCGTGACAGATCGTTGTCTTGCCAGCCTTAGCTGCTGGTGCGGCGGCTGATGCTGCTGGTGCGAAAGCCACCAGTCCGACGAACGCGAGCAGCGCGAAAACCATGCTCCGGCTGCGGATCGGGTGGCGATGACGGTATTCCATGATGTTTCTCCTATGGGTAGGCCGCGCCGGCTGACCGAGACGATCAGCGCTTTAGCTGCGGATGGTTCGAGAACGTTGAGGAGGCTCTTCTAACCGCTGCGCCGAGGCGGCATGTGACCACTGTGTGACCCGCTTGTAACACGGCTGCGAACATCGAGTCTGCTGGCGCCACGATTCATCCGCCGTTGGCGGGGGTTCTTCCGGGCATCGAGGATCTCCCTGCTGGTGGTGTTCAAGCAAGGTCGGCCGGCGGCCGACTCTCCTTGAGGCGAGGGACCGCGAGTGGACGAATGTACGACTCCCGGTCCCGTCGCGTGGTCAGTGGAGGTGCCGGCCTCCGTCACCGTGATACTGATGCTGAGTCGATCGCTACCGGGATTCGTTATACGGGTGGGTCGAGAGGCCGTCGAAATAACCCTTCATGCCGAGGCTGTAGAGGCGCTGGATAAACGCCCGATCGGCGAACGACGTCGCGCCGGCGAGGGTTTGCACGTCATGCGCCCCGGCAGTGGCTGCCGCGTCATCTGCCGGCGGACGCGTCGACCTACCCTTGTCCGCCGGCTGGCGCTGGGGCGCCATCCGCGGCTTCGGAGTGCGGTAGAGGGCCTGCCGGGTGATCTTCGCCACGCGCGCGGTACTGCGAACCCCTCCGCCACCCTCCCGGCCGAACGCTACTTCGCTGGATCACCGCTTATACGCGCCCATCGCTTCCCGAGCGCCCATCCACAGGCCCGGGGCCGGGGAGGGCTTCCCCAGCTCTCACATCCACCATGCGACGGTTGCGATCCCAGGCCCCGGGAGTTCCTGACCGCTGCGCCTCCAGGCTCTTCACGGCTTCCCTGGCCTTCGCCCTGAATCCCCGCGCCCGGCTCCCCCTTGTCCCCTCGCGGGGCAAAGATCACGGGGCGGCAGGATTCGCTTAACGTTACGGACCGGCCGCTCGCTCGCCTCCCAAAGAGAGACTTTGAGGGGGTACCCCTAATCGCGTCGGCCGTCGCCGCGAGTGAGCGCGAGCTCTCGCTCGGTCGACCGCTCGCGCTCGTACTCGCGCAGCTCGCGCTCGAACTCGGGCCACCACGGATGAGCCTCATTCCCGCCGGGGTCGTCACGCGGATCCGGCGCCTCGTCATCGCGACCAAATCCGCCCTCGCCTCCCCCTCGAACGTAGACGAGCGCGAACAGGATCCCACCCACCAGGCTCATGAGCAGCGCCACCGCCGCGATCCTCTCCTGCGTCGTCATCGGCGCTGCACCGAGCGCGAAGCACACCAGGAGCGCCATCACCACTGCCGTCCCTACACCACAGAGATACACCGACAACCGCACCAGCACCGCCTCAGCGCGCGGCGTCGAGCCGGCCGCGATCCGAATGGCGACCGCGACCCCAAGCGCGACCACCCCGAGCGTGAGGGGCTCGAAATCTAGGTGGGCGACCATTGCAGCAGCCGGCGCCTGAAATCGCTCACGCGCCTCCGCTCCCCGCGCCTACCAGAGGGGGCGGCGCGTGCCGCGTCGCGACCCCTTCCTGCCGCGACCGCGGGCCAGCCCCGCCGCGGCGAAAGCGCACATCGGCCGATGGACCGACGAAGTCGTCGCTCCGCCGGCTCGACCCTAACCAGACGAGCGCGTCGACGAAGCCCAGGGTCCAGCTCTGCCAGACCGGGTCGCCGCGCGCCAGCGTCGCGGCGTAGGCGCCGGCGACCTCGCAGTCGAGGGCGTCCAAGTCGTCACGACGACGAAACCGCAGCCGCCAGAGCACCCGCACGTGCGTGCCTCGCAGCACGATCGGCAACCGCACCCCCAACGACCGTGCCTGGTAGGCCCACGTGCGGCACATCACCGAGCGCCTCGCCGTGACACCGGCGTCGCCCGCCGTGTCGAGCACGCGGACTGCGTACCCGTAAAGCCCTTGACGCAGCTCGTCGTCGAGATGGTCGTTGTAACCGCGCAGGAAGCCGCGGATCGCCGGGCAGATGCAGTACGGCGAGTCGGAGAACCTCGACCCGTTCAGCATCGACGCCAGCTCGACCACGCACGCTCCCTCCTCCGCCGAGCGGTGTCGCCCCTTCGACAGCCGAACGGTCTGATAGCTCGGCACAGCACTCATCGCTCCCTCCTCCCTGCCGGGTCATGTGCGCCGCTGGCGACACCTCGACCTCGCCGGTGCCCGCTGCTTCATCGAGTACCGCCTGCGGCGGGTGCGCTGTGGCGACTGCGGCGTCCGCGTCGAGGCGGTCCCCTGGGCACGGCCCG
>JALYQB010000017.1 GCA_030856045.1 Actinomycetota bacterium | reverse complement strand
CCGCGGACGAGATAATCGACAAGGTCCGCACCGTCACGTCCCGTATGGAGGCCCTCCTGCGCGCCACCGAGATCGACGATGTAGCCCGCCAGGCCGCGTAAACATGAACAAATCTTTCTACACTAGGTGACCCCGACTCCGCAGCAACCGGCCGCACGGTCGACAGGGTGGGTACGTCGTCCCCGAACGCACACCCCCGATGTGCTCACCCTGTCGGCCATCCAACCAATCCCGGCGGGGCTCACCCCGACCCGTGGCGAGATCATCGGTGCCGGTACCCAACTCGGCCTGCTCCACGTCCTTGTCGCCTCCCGCTGGCGCCAGGCTCACTGAACCGGCACGCACGTCGACGGCACTCGATCAACATGATCTCGGCTATCACCGCCGAGGGCGCGATCTTCTCCCCGTTCACCGGAAAGCTGAATTATCCGAGATGTTCATCGACTTTTGCCGTGCTTGATCCACGACGACGGCGGCATCGTGTTCCTCGTCGCTGACGGCCACCTCGCCCACCGCTCCAAGAAAACCGCCGAGTTCGTCGCCGCCACCGACGGCCGGCCGCGACTGTCTTCTTCCGCCTTACTCACCCGAACTCAATCCCGACGAATGGGTATGGAGAATGTCAACTGCATCGTACTGCGGGGTGAAGCTGGAGGCAGCCTGATCCGGAGTCGCCGCGGGCGAGCAGGGCCGGTTGCGGGTCTCGCTGCCCACGCAGCACGTCGAGCGGGCCGCTGCGCTGCCCGGCGTGCACGCGGTGAAGATCGACCAACTCCCCCACCCGATGCCCGCACACCTTACGGAAGCATCCTTCTGGGCCGCACTGAGACGCGCCACCGGCTTCCGTCCGGGGCTACACTTCTCTCGTGGTCGGGAGTCACAACTCGAGAGGTAGTGCTCGCGTGCTGGTGGCAGTGTTCATCTTGCTGCTCGCCGGCTGCACAGAGTCCGGTGGTGGTTCCGCCGTGGGTGGCGCACCGGCCACGATTCCCGGCTCGGGAGCGTTCACGCCGACCACAATTCCCGGCCCGAGAACGGCCCCGGCAGCGGCGCCGACGTCGTTCACCGTTATCGCGACCGGTGATGTGCTGATACATCAAGAGAGCTCGTTGGTGAACGGGGCGGCCACCGCTGGCCAAGCGAACGGGACCGGCTACGACTTCAGTGGGGTCTTCGCCCCGGTTGCACCCCTGATCGAAGGGGCGGATCTGGCCATTTGCCACCTGGAGACTCCGGTAGCCGAGATCGGTGGCCCGTTTCGCGGTTATCCGCTCTTCGAGGTCCAGCCCCAGATCATCGACGCCCTCGCCGGCGCCGGCTACGACACCTGCTCGACCGCATCGAACCACGCCCTCGATGCCGGATTCGACGGGCTGGTCCGCACCCTCGACACCCTCGACGCCACGGGGGTAGGTCACACCGGCACCTTCCGCGCCGTCGAGGAGAGCCGAACACCGCGGATGCTCGACGTGCAGGGAGTGCGTGTCGGGCACATCGCCTGGACCTACGGGCTCAACGGTATTCCTCTACCGGACGGCGGTCAGTGGTCGGTCAACGTGTTCGACCCGACCGGCCTGGACGTCACCGGCCTGCTCGTCGACGCCGCCAGGGCTCGTCAGGCGGGCGCCGACGTCGTCGTTGCGAGCGTGCACTGCTGTGAGGAGTATGTGCATGATCCAACTCCGGCGCAGCTGGCGCTTGTCACCGCGTTGCTCACGTCACCCGACGTCGATCTGGTGCTCGGTCACCACGCTCACGTCGTGCAGCCCTTCGAGCGGATCAACGGCAAATGGGTGGCCTATGGTCTTGGCAACCACGTCGCCGAGCAGGACGCCGGGGAGACCGAGGACTCGGTGATCGCCCGCTTCACCTTCACCGAAGGTGACGACGGCCGGTTCGTCGTCACCCGGGCCGAGGCGATCCCGACCCGTATCGATCTGAGCAGTGAAGCGGTGACCGTCGTCAACACCGCCGCTCACCCCGACACCGGCTCCTACAACCGCGTCGTCGAAGTCCTCAACCGGCGCGGCGCAGCCGCCGAAGGGCTGACCATCACCGACCGGTGACCCGGACCGGGCACTCGGTAACCGGCGTTTGCTGCAATGTCCGCGCGGTCGCCGCCGCAGCGCCTCGAAGCGTTCCTAGAAGGCTTGGGCCGACGAAGTCGGTAAGATCGAGTCAAGTTTGGGTTCATGCGGCAAGTCCGGCCTCCTGGGTGAGGTGGTTGAGTGCGTGCTGGTAGTTGCGGGCTGCGGTGCGTAGTGCGGTGGGCGTGGGCGGGTCGGTGAGTTGGGCCAGGCCGGGTTGCAGGAGTCGGGTGTGGAGGTGGGTGAGCAGCATGGCGTGGTGTATGCCGGTGTCGGTGATGCGGTAGCGGTGGCTGCCGGGGATGCGGGTGATCAGGCCGTGGGCGCGGAGCCGGCGTAGGTCGTAGCTGATCTGTCCGGCGGTGATCTGGTCAGGTGATCTGGTCGGGTGCACTGCCGAGTAGTTCGGCGAGCAGTTCGCGTAGGTCGGGGTTGCGGAACCCGTTGGGGAGCAGCCGGAACATCAGCAGGGCTTGAAGTAGGGCCTGGGCGCGGGGGTCGCCCAGGGGCCAGCCCGGCGATGCGGCGCCCGTCGTCGGTGATGATCGGGTGGTGCAACGAGACCGCCCGCGTCGAGTGGATCGCTGGGGACTCGGTGCGTGACCGGATCACCCATGGCGAGATCATCGGGGCCGGCACACAGCTCGGGCTGCTTCCACGTCCTTGTCGCCTGCCACTCGCGCCGGGCTCACTGAACCAGCACGCCCGCAGCCCTCATCTGCTCGTCGAGCGTCCGCACCGCCGGATGGGCCCGGAACGGCGCGAGGCTGTGGGACAGGTCGGCAAGGTGGGCGGCGGTCCGCGCCGACCGCACGTCGCGGGCGATGCGCAGCGCTGCCAGGCCGGTCTCGCAGGCTTCCTCGACCTTGCGCTGGTCCGCCTGCGTGGAAGCCAAGAGCGTCAGCCGGAATACCCTGGCCCGGTCGTAGCCGTCGATCATGTCCAGGGAGCGTCGCGCGAACCGTTCCGCTTCGACGGGGCGCCCGAGGTCGCGGAAGCAGCGCCCGAACTTCGACGCCAGGTAGGCGCCGCCGAAGTACCCGAGCCATCCCGGGCGGTCCCGATCCTCTGCCGCCTCGAAGGCCCGTTCCGACTCGCGAAGTGCAGCCAGGCAGCCGTGTGCATCGTTCGCCAGGGCGAGTCCGTGTGCCTCCATGACGGCCGCCTCGGAGACCAGCGCTGGAACGCCCGCCCGCTTGC
>JALYQB010000010.1 GCA_030856045.1 Actinomycetota bacterium | reverse complement strand
GCCGCGGGGCCTGCGGTCGGCGTCGAGCGCGAGCCACCAGCCGTCGCCTGCGGGGGTCGACCCGAGCCGCACGGTCGGCAACTCGCGCACGGGCAGCCCGTCGGAGGCCGCGAACGACAGGCCCCGGTACCCGCGGTCGCGACCGATGAACCCGGCGACGAAGTCGTCCGCGGGCTCGGCCAGCAGCCGCTGCGGCGGACAGTACTGCGCGAGCACCCCACCCTGGCGGAACACGGCCACCGTGTCACCGATCTTGATCGCCTCGTCGATGTCGTGGGTGACGAACAGGATCGTCTTGCCGAGCTCGCCCTGCAGCCGCAGCAGCTCCTCCTGCAGGCCGTCGCGGACGACGGGGTCGACGGCGCTGAACGGCTCGTCCATCAGCAGCACGGGCGGGTCCGCAGCGAGCGCGCGCGCCACGCCGACGCGCTGCTGCTGCCCGCCGGAGAGCTGCGCCGGGTAACGCCTGCCCGCCTCCGGGGCGAGCCCCACCAGTTCCAGCAGCTCCGCCGCCCGCGACCGGGCAGCGCGGCGCGTCGCACCCGTCAGCCGCGGCACCGTCGCGACGTTGTCCAGCACGGTGCGGTGCGGGAACAACCCGGCCTGCTGGATGACGTAGCCGATGCCGCGGCGCAGCTCGGCGGGCTGCCGCGAGGTCACGTCCGCGCCGTCGATCGACACGGTGCCGCTCGTCGGGTCGATCATGCGGTTGACCATGCGCAGCGACGTGGTCTTCCCGCACCCCGAGGGCCCCACGAACACCGTGATCCGGCCGTCCTCGGCGATCAGGTCGAGATCGTCGACCGCGACCGTGCCGTCCGGGTATCGCTTCGTCACCGACCGGAACTCGATCATGGGCCGAGCCTTCCGATCACCGACAGCCACTCGCCGGCCGCCCACGGTCGGTGAGGACCGTAACCCGTCACTCTCCCGGGTGCAGCACGTCGTGATGATGCCGACGCCCCAGTCAGCGGACCTGCGGCACGTGGCCGCCACCCGGCGGGTCGACAGATCACGCACGTCGCGCCGCCTCCGCCACCGCCTCGGCCACGGCAGGCGCCACGCGCGGGTCCAGTGCGTTCGGGACGATGTGGTCCCGGGACAGCTCCGCGGTGGCGACGGCGGCGATCGCCTCGGCCGCGGCGAGCTTCATGCCCTCAGAGATGTAGCGCGCGTTCGCGTCCAGCGCACCCTTGAACACCCCGGGGAACGCGAGCACGTTGTTGATCTGGTTCGGATAGTCGCTCCGGCCGGTGGCGACGACCGCCGCGTGCCGGGCCGCGACGTCGGGGTGGATCTCCGGGTCGGGGTTCGACAGCGCGAACACGATGCCATCGGGGTTCATCGTGGCGACCAGGTCCTCGGGCACCAGTGCCGAGGACACCCCGATCAAGGCGTCGGCACCGATCAGCGCGTCGGCCAGCCCCCCGCGGCGGCCCTGTGGGTTCGTCTGCACCGCCAGCTCGGTCTTCACGGCGTTCAGGTGGCTGCGGCCCGGGTGGATGATGCCGCGCGAGTCGACCACCGTGACGTCCTCGACGCCCGCCGCGAGCAGGATCTTCGCGCAGGCGACGCCGGCGGCGCCCGCGCCGGTGATGACGACCGTGAGCGGGGGGAGCTCCCGGCCGAGCGCGAGGCAGGCACCGCGCAGCGCCGCCAGCACCACGATGGCCGTGCCGTGCTGGTCGTCGTGCATCACGGGGCAGTCGAGGGCCTCGATGACGCGGCGCTCGAGCTCGAAGCACCGCGGCGCGCTGATGTCCTCGAGGTTCACCGCGCCGAACGTCGGGCGCAGCCGCACCAGCGTCTCGACGATCTCGTCGACGTCGGTGGTGTCGAGCACGAGCGGCACCGAGTTCAGCCCCGCGAACGCTGTGAACAGCGCGCATTTGCCCTCCATGACGGGCAGCGAGGCGCGCGGACCGATGTCACCGAGGCCGAGGACCGCGGTGCCGTCGCTCACCACGGCCACCATCCGGTGTGCCCAGGTGTACTGCCTGGCGAGGGTCTCGTCGCCGGCGATCGCCCGGCTCACCTGCGCCACTCCGGGCGTGTACGCGGTGGCCAGCGCCCGCTGGGTGTCGATCGCGAAGGGCAGCCCCGTGGAGAGCTTGCCGCCCTCGTGTGCCGCGAAGATCTCGTCCTCGGTGAGCGTCCTGCCGTTGCGGCCGTCGGCAGGCGGAGTCAGGGGAACCACGGTGGAAACCCTCCTGTGGTGCGGGAGCCGGGTGCGGGCAGCGGCGTCGGTGGCCGACGGTGCCGGGG
>JALYQB010000003.1 GCA_030856045.1 Actinomycetota bacterium | reverse complement strand
GCAAGACCGCCGTCGTCGAGGGCCTGGCGCAGAACATCGTCAAGGGCGAGGTGCCCGAGACGCTGAAGGACAAGCAGCTCTACACCCTGGACCTCGGCTCGCTGGTCGCCGGCTCCCGGTACCGCGGTGACTTCGAGGAGCGCCTGAAGAAGGTGCTCAAGGAGATCCGCACCCGCGGCGACATCATCCTGTTCATCGACGAGATCCACACCCTGGTCGGGGCGGGTGCCGCCGAGGGCGCCATCGACGCGGCGTCGATCCTCAAGCCGATGCTGGCCCGGGGTGAGCTGCAGACCATCGGTGCCACCACGCTGGACGAGTACCGCAAGCACGTGGAGAAGGACGCCGCCCTGGAGCGCCGGTTCCAGCCGGTCCAGGTGGGCGAGCCCAGCGTCGCGCACACCATCGAGATCCTCAAGGGACTGCGCGACCGGTACGAGGCACACCACCGCGTCTCCATCACCGACGGCGGGCTGGTCGCCGCCGCCACGCTGGCCGACCGCTACATCAACGACCGGTTCCTGCCGGACAAGGCGATCGACCTCATCGACGAGGCCGGCGCGCGGATGCGCATCCGCCGGATGACCGCGCCGCCGGACCTGCGCGAGTTCGACGAGAAGATCGCCGACGTGCGCCGGGACAAGGAGTCCGCGATCGACGCGCAGGACTTCGAGCGTGCCGCGCGGCTCCGCGACGAGGAGAAGCAGCTCCTCGGCCGCAAGTCCGAGCGGGAGAAGCAGTGGAAGGCCGGTGACCTCGACGTGGTCGCCGAGGTCGACGACGAGCAGATCGCCGAGGTGCTGGCGAACTGGACCGGCATCCCCGTCTTCAAGCTCACCGAAGCGGAGACCACGCGGTTACTCCGCATGGAGGACGAGCTGCACAAGCGGATCATCGGCCAGCAGGAGGCGGTCAAGGCCGTCTCGCAGGCCATGCGCCGCACGCGGGCGGGCCTGAAGGACCCGAAGCGCCCGTCCGGCTCGTTCATCTTCGCCGGCCCCTCGGGTGTCGGGAAGACGGAGCTGTCCAAGGCGCTCGCGGAGTTCCTCTTCGGGGACGACAACTCACTGATCCAGATCGACATGGGCGAGTTCCACGACCGCTACACCGCCTCGCGGCTCTTCGGTGCCCCTCCCGGGTACGTGGGCTACGAGGAGGGCGGCCAGCTCACCGAGAAGGTTCGCCGCAAGCCGTTCTCCGTGGTGCTCTTCGACGAGATCGAGAAGGCGCACCAGGAGGTGTACAACACCCTGCTGCAGGTGCTCGAGGACGGCCGGTTGACCGATGGTCAGGGTCGCACGGTGGACTTCAAGAACACCGTGATCATCTTCACCTCGAACCTCGGCACCGCGGACATCTCCAAGGCGGTGGGGCTGGGCTTCAACGCCGGTGGCGGCGAGGCGTCGGACTACGAGCGGATGAAGAACAAGGTCAACGACGAGCTGAAGAAGCACTTCCGCCCGGAGTTCCTGAACCGCATCGACGACGTCATCGTCTTCCACCAGCTCACGGAGGAAGAGATCGTCCGCATGGTCGACCTCATGATCACTCGGGTGGAGACCGCGCTGCGCCAGAAGGACATGGCGATCGAGCTGACGCCGGTGGCGAAGAGCCTGCTGGCCAAGCGGGGTTTCGACCCGGTGCTGGGCGCGCGGCCGTTGCGCCGCACCATCCAGCGCGAGATCGAGGACGCGCTGTCGGAGAAGATCCTGTTCGGCGAGATCCAGCCCGGGCAGATCGTGATCACCGACGTCGAGGGCTGGGACGGTGAGGGCTCGACGGAGGGCGCGAAGTTCGTGTTCCGCGGCGAGCCCAAGCCGCTCCGGGTCCCCGACGCCCCGCCGGTCGACCTGGCCGGCGCCGACGGTGGTTCCGTGGAGGGCGCCTCCGCGGTCGAGTAGTTCGCCGCACGACGCACGAGGACGCCGATCCCCCCGGGGTCGGCGCCCTCGTGTGCGTTCCGAGCCCTGCGGCACGCGCCGGGTCACTCGGCGGCACGCGGCTCCGCGAACTGCACGACCTCGAACTCCAGCAGCGACGACCCGCTCGCGACGGGCTTCGCGCGCTCACCCGAGTGCGCTTCCATCGCGGGGCCGTCGCGCCACGCCTGGAAATGCTCCTCGCTCTCCCAGCGGGTGTAGACGAAGTAACGGTCCTCGCCCGCCACCGGTCGCAACAGCTCGAAGCCGAGGAACCCGGGCGCCGAGTCCACCGACCCGTGCCGGGAACCGAACCGGCGCTCCAGCTCCGGACCCGCGCCCTCGGGGACCTCGATCGCGTTGATCTTCACGACAGCCATGCCCCGAGCCTACGGCCGTCACACCCTCAGCAGCCCTCCCCCGGCAGGGCGAAGCGGCCGTCGGCGGTCTGCTCCACGAGCCCGTCGGCCAGCAAGGAGCCCAGGCACCGGTCGCGCTGCCCGTGGTCGGTCCACACCGCGTCCAGCTGCGGTCTGCGCACCGGCTCCGGCGCGACGCGCAGCACGTCGAGCAGCCGGCCGCGGACCTGCCGGTCGGTGCCCGCGTACCCCTGCGC